>JASKJN010000034.1 GCA_030153385.1 Archaeoglobaceae archaeon | reverse complement strand
CGGACCCGGCGGGATTTGAACCCGCGATCTACGGCTTAGAAGGCCGTCGCTCTGTCCTGGCTGAGCCACGGGCCCAGCTTTTATATAGCTATTGGGAATGTTTTTAAAGATTTCCCAACTTTGATCGATTTTCTAATCGTTTATACATAAGAAATGTCCCATTTTATCTCTCTTCGCTTTCAGATAATTCAGATTTACCTCTGTTGGTTCCACTTCGATTGCTTCTCTCTTCACGTTAAAGCCGTATTTTGCAAGTTCCTCTATTTTCAGGGGATTGTTCGTAAGCAATCTCACGCTTTTAACTCCAAGATCCATGAGGATCTGGGCGGATACCCCATAACTCCTAAGATCAGGCGGGAAACCGAGCTTTATGTTCGCATCAACCGTATCTATGCCGTTCTCCTGAAGCTTGTAGGCCAAAAGCTTGTTTATTAGCCCAATTCCTCGCCCTTCTTGTCCGCGCATGTAGATCAGCACCCCCCTATTCTCCCGATCTATCATTTTTAGCGCACTCTCAAGCTGTTCTCCACAGTCACAGCGGAGAGAATGCAGAACATCACCAGTGAGACACTCCGAATGAATTCTAACGAGCACGTCATCTCCAGCAACATTGCCCCTTACGAGGGCGATTATCTCCCCGATTGGACTTTTATATCCGATTGCCCTAAAAGTTCCGTAGAACTTCGTAGGCAATGTTGCCTCAACAACTCTCTCGACGATCTTCTCATTTTTTAATCTGAATTCGATCAACTCTTTTATGCTTATCAGAGGTATTGAATGAAGCTTGGAGAAATTCTCTGCATAATCCTTTCCCGCAACCTCTCCTTCAGGTGTGAGGATTGGAGCGTAGACTGCACAAGCCTTAAAACCTGCCAGTCTTGCAAGATCAGAACAAGCTTCTGCAATTCCGGGTCTTTCAAGGATTCCTATCTCTTTCGTTTCCTCAACAAAAATTCTTCCAGGGAATTTTATCTCTTCCTGAGTTAAATCTCCAAAAACAAGCTTTTTAATAAAATTTGCTCTATCTTCTGCGGATATTTTCTCCTTCTTCGGATCTATTGGAATCACGTTGCCGCTAAAGAAGAACTTGTTCAAACCAAGGGAAGAAATTCTGTGCCATGGTAAAGAAAGCCTGATCTCATCACAATTCTTCATTATAAAGTTTATGGAGTCAGAATCCACGATTTCTGCCGGAATTGAGAGAAAGCTTCTATCTTCTTCATAAACTATTGTGAATTTTCCTTCCCTAACCTTTTGAATCAAATTCTCCATCGATTTTAGGATGAACAAGAGGATATAAATGTTCTTATACTCAGCCAATGCCAGAACTAAAGGATGCGCATAGCGGTAGTCGATAAAGAGAGATGCCAGCCAAAGAAGTGCGGACAGGAGTGCTTAAAGTATTGCCCGAAGGTCAGGAGCGGAGATGAGACTGTTGTAATAGCTGAGAAGGCTATAATCTCCGAAAAACTCTGCGTTGGCTGTGGGATCTGTGTAAAAAAATGTCCGATGAAGGCTATTCAGATCGTCGGCCTTCCCGAAAGACTTGAGGGAAGGGAAGTCCATCGCTATGGCGTTAATGGCTTCATTCTATACAATCTTCCCGTCCCAAGGAGCGGTGCGGTTGTTGGAATACTCGGATCAAATGGAACTGGAAAGAGCACTGCGGTCAAGATATTATCTGGACAGTTGAAACCGAATCTGGGCAAGGAAAAAGCAGATTGGGAAGAGATCTTCGAGAGATTCTCTGGCACTGAGCTCATGGACTACCTGAAGAAGCTGAAAGATGGAAAAATAAGGGCAAGTATCAAGCCACAGTATATCGAAGCGATTCCAAGAGTTTTTAGTGGCAAGACGAGAGATCTGCTTGAAAAATTCGATGAAAGAGGTGTTGTGGACGAGGCAGTAGATAAGTTAAATCTAAAATCCGCTTTGAGCAGAGAACTCAAAGATCTCAGTGGTGGAGAACTGCAGAGGGTAGCAATTGCAGTCTGTTACATGAGGGATGCGGACTTCTACTTCTTTGATGAGGTAACGCCTTACTTGGACATATATCAGCGGATAACAGTTGCAAACGTGATCAAAGAGCTATCAAAAGAGAAAACAGTTATGATCGTCGAGCACGATCTTGCAATTCTTGACATGCTTGCGGACTTCGTGCACATAACATATGGGATTCCCGGAGTTTACGGTGTTGTTACGAGTGCAAAATCCGCAAGAGTGGGTATAAACCAGTATCTGAGCGGATATCTGGCTGAGGAGAACATAAGGATCAGGGAGAAAAGGATCGAATTCGAGATCTTCCAACCAAGAGAAAGCGTTTCAGAAAAGATTCTGCTTGAATATCCGAGCTTCAGAAAAACTCTAAATGGATTCACACTATTTGCTGAAGAGGGCGATATAAGGGTTGGAGAGGTTTTAGGAGTGGTTGGAGCGAATGCAACCGGAAAATCCACCTTCGTCAAGCTTCTTGCCGGGATCCTTGAAGATGATGAAAAAAAGCTGAAATTAAGCGTTAAAATAAGCTACAAGCCCCAATACATTAAGGCGGACGTCGAAGAGAGCGTCGAAGTTTTTCTTAGAAAGATAAATCCGATGATCTACTCTTCATACGTCAAGACAGAGTTCCTTAAGCCATTAAAGTTGGAAGAACTGATGGACAGAAACCTGAATGATCTCAGCGGTGGAGAACTGCAGAGGGTTGCGATCGTTGCATGCCTTCTCCGTGAAGCGGATCTTTATCTGCTCGACGAACCAACAGCACATCTCGATGTTGAGCAGAGAAGTGAAGCTGCTCGCCTGATAAGGAGATTTGCTCTTAACAATTCCAAGAGCGTTCTTGTCGTTGATCACGACATATACTTTATAGACATGGTGAGCGACAGGCTCATGCTCTTTGAAGGGATCCCTGGAGAAAAGGGATTCGCGAGAAGAGCCAAGGGTATGCGGGAAGGAATGAACTCGTTCCTTTCAAGGCTTGGAATAACCTTCAGAAGAGATGAAGAGACGAAAAGGCCAAGAGTAAACAAACTTGATTCACGGCTCGACAGGGAACAGAAATCTGTTGGTGAATATTACTACTACCTTTAGTCAAGGTTTCAGATAGTCTATGTAGTATGCATCAACCTCATCGTATCTCTTGATCCGCTTTGCAAGTTCAACCGCAATGATATGGGAACATGGCTCCCTTCCTTTCAGCCTGAACTGAAAGTCAGGACATGAACAGAAGTATTCGTCAACAACATATTCATTTCTGCCTACAACTACAAAGAAGTCCTTGTATTTTTTTACTCTATTCTGGAGCAGGTAAAAGAAGGCTTTTTCACCCCTCTTTCCGTAGTTCAGAAACAGAGTCTTGTATAGCTCATAGCCCAGACCTTTTTGCAGGGCTTCAATGACCTCATTTGGCATCTTCATCTTCATTTGTTTCTTCGCTTGCATCGACCTTCGAAAGCTCGACGACCATGTCTATCGCATCTATGCCATCGAGCCAGCTCAAAATTATCGAGTCTTCGGGTAAATTAATTTCAGGAAGCTTTTCACCATTTATTACCTTCACACCTACTCTCGCAATAGCATCGAATGCCAAATCCAACTTTCCGCTTCTCTCTCTTTCAACAGCTTCCTTTATGAGCTCTTGAATGCCTTTCTTGCTGTTTTTCCCTTCCAGATAGTACTTAAAAGACTCAACGACAGCTTTTATAGCTTCCGCGGTTAGCATGAAGATATCCGATTTTATCTCAGAATTAAAATCATATTCCTGGCTGAAAAAATGGGAGATTTTTTCGAGCTCCTTTAAGGCTTCAGCTTTTTTGAGCTCCCGAGATTTCACAGCATTTAAAATGCTGAAACATGCAATTATCGTATCTTCGAGCATTTGCTCGAAAACTGCCAAAGAGTCAGGATCCTCTTCGTTAACCTCACTTCCCTCGATCTTTTTCATCCAATTTTGAAACCTTGATTCTGGATAGAAATCCATAACCCAAAAGTTCTTGGAGAAAATATAAGTGTTTCTACTTCGAGTCCTCAACGCCTTTCTCGGTAATTTTAAATACAACTTCCGCCTCAGGAAGGTGCGGAGAATCAACAAGCCTCGCAATTCTGAGCTCTCCCTTGCTCTTCTTCAAGTATACTCTGTATGTGGCGGTATGCGCGACAATATGCCCCCCAACAGGCTTAGTCGGATCTCCAAACATTATGTCGGGCCGGGCCATTACTTGATTTGTAACCACAACAGCAGCATTGAATAGCTCCCCGAATTTCATAAGATCGTGCATGTGCCTGTTAAGCTTCTGCTGTCTATCGGCAAGTGTTCCTCTGCCAACGTACTCCGCTCTGAAGTGCGAAGTTAATGAGTCAACGATGAGCAGTCTTACCTGTTTTCCCTCCTTTTTCAACTTCTCAGCAAGTTCCTTTGCATTATCAACCAATAGCATCTGGTGATTCGAGTTATAAGCCTGGGCAACGAAGATATTCTTAAGCACCTCGTTTGGATCAAGATTTTTAGCTTTTGCCATCTGAATTATTCTCTCCGGTCTAAACGTGTTTTCAGTATCTATCACGATTGCACATCCTTCAAGACCACCTTTATCTTCGGGAAGCTGTACGTTGACTGCGAGCTGATGGCATAGCTGGGTTTTTCCGCTCCCAAATTCCCCGAACAGTTCTGTTATTGCCTGTGTCTCTATTCCACCACCAAATAGATTATCAAGCTCCTTACTTCCAGTCGTCATCTTTTTCACATTCTTTCTTTTCTCAAGAATTTTGTCTCCGCTCTCGAATCCACCAATGCTTGCCATTTTTCTCGCATACTGGATGATCTTCTGAGCGTTTGATTCGCTTATTCCTCCTATGGCGGATAATTCTGCAGGAGATGCAATCGCTATAGCCTCTATGCTCGTAAATCCCGCTTCTCTGAGCTTTTTTGCAGTCTCTGGGCCAACTCCCGGGATCTCTTCGAGATCTACAAATTCCTCCGTCATTGAGTGCAGTCTCTCACAAACAAGTTAAACCTTTTGCTTAGTAAATGATTAAATAAAAATGCGAAATATCAATGCTTTCTATCAAAAAACGGGTTTTTGCCCTCAACCGCAATTGGGATTGCAAAAGCAACATCGCTCTCCGCTAAACCGAGTTTTTTCACAGCCAAGGCAATTCTATACATGATCCTTGTATCCACTCCAAGGATTGCAGAGAGCTTCACTGCGGAACCGAGAGCTATTCCAAGATCTACGAGCTTAAAAGCACAGTTGGGGCCTTTAAACTTCACCTCTTTCCTTTCGGCCTTTTCAAATTCCGCACAGCTTTTGAATCCACATGCTCCACAGTTTATACCAAGAGATTTTCCACCTTTAACGCCAATAAAAACTATGCCCTTTGCTTTTCTAACGCTGTCCGCATCTCTGAGGAAGTTCGGATCCTCATCCGCAAATTCCTCCATTTTCCTTGCAATTTTCTCGATCTCCTCCCTGCCGATATAGAGAATCTCGAGATCGTCGATCCCTTTTGACTTCGGAGCGGTTCTTGCAGACTCGGCCATTAAATAAGCTGAGATCCTTACAGCCTCTTCCGAAAAATCCCTTTCGTTCAGCACCATGGGGAATTGTAGAAGAAAGGCAATATAACAACTTCGGCTTATCGGATTGTATATCTATATCCCGGAGTAAGGTGGATCAGACTTCTGAGCCACTCGGACTTCATCGAATCTCTAAGACAATCTATGGCATCCTTTTTTCTATCTTTCAACGAATAGCATTCGTAGGTTTCCCATGTCAGGTGGAAAAACTTCAGGTTGTATTTTTCTGCGAAATAACGGAGCACTGCTCCCGCATCAAAATTTCCACCGTATATCTGCCTGGCAACTTCTTCGTGAGTGTAGAACTCCGTTTCATAACCAGAAATCCGTTCGAAATTCAGATTGAGTTTTTCAGCATATTTGGAGAGAATCAGATCAAAATAAAGCCTTGTACCGGAGCCCCTATTTCTATTCGCAACCCTCAGCTTTCCCCTTAAAATTTCCGCAATTAGTTCATCAAAGCTATCAAAATCCATGTCCTTCCTGTAAGCAACTACAAGCTCCCTCTGAAATTCTCCGATCTTTTCAACTCTTTCCTTAAGCCATAATTTCTCCAAATATGCAATGTTATAACCGCTTTGATCGTAAAGATGTGCACAGGCAACATCAACTTCTCCGAGAGTGAGCATGGCTAAAGCCATTCCCGAGCCAACGCAGAGACTTTTTACACTAAAATTCTCGCTGAGCCTTTCAATAATTGCTGAAAAAACCGGATCGTGACTGTGTGCGATAACGATCTCCGGCTCATCCGAGAGCTTCTGCATTTTTCCAATTAACCCGAGCTGTTCAAGCTTTGCATTTGCTCTTTCGTAGGCATTAAGAATTCTCCTTCCAAAATCCGTGAGTTCCGCACCTCCACCATTTTTACCACCCTTCTTCGCTTCGACGATCTTCTCTCCCGTCACACGCTCGATCCTTGCAATTATATTCCAGAGCCTTGCATATGAGATCCCAAGAGATTTTGAAGCTGAAATAAGGGATTTTTTCTCATCTAGAGCTTTCAAAATTCTTGCAACAGCTGAATCAACGATCTTTTCTCCCCTATACTCAATCAAGATTTCATATCTGGTCGTGAGCTCCTTCATGTTAAAACTCGTCTTGCGGTATAAAAGCGTTATCCGTTTTTGAATAACGAAAAATTTTTCTTCAAGCTTCGAGCGATAACTTTCATGAAATTCACTAAAATCATTGCGCTTTCACTGCTTGCATTGTTGGCAATAACCCTAGTGGCATTCGTTTCTCAAAACAAAAGCCAAGAAAAACTTGTAATATTCCACGCTGGCTCTTTAAGCGTACCGATTGCAGAAGTTAGTGTAGATTTTAAAAAAATTCATGGAGTTGAAATTCAAAACGAAGCAAGCGGAAGCGTTGAAGCGATAAGGAAAGTTATTGAACTCGGTAAAAAGGCGGACATCGTGGCAGTTGCGGACTACACTTTGTGCGAAAAAATGTTAATGCCGAAATACACTGATTTCTGCATTTTATTTGCGAGAAATGAAATCGTTTTAGCCTATTCGGAAAGCAGTAAATATTCAGGGGAAATTAACGCTTCGAACTGGTTTGAGATATTGCAGAAAAAAGATGTAAAATTCGGCTTCAGCGATCCCAATGCGGATCCCTGCGGTTACAGAGCTTTGATGGTTTTAAAACTTGCAGATGTTTATTATGGCAAGGGTATTTTCAAAGAGCTTATCGAGACCAATTCGAACATTCGATCAAACGAGAGCACAGTTTTTGCTCCTGAGGGAATCCAAACAAGTGAAAAAATCGCTGTAAGGCCGAAGGAAGTCGATCTCACAGCACTACTCGAAAGCAAGGCTTTAGATTATATCTTTACATATAAAAGCGTTGCAAGACAGCATGGGTTGAGCTTTATTGAGCTTCCTGAAGAGATCAACCTTGGAAGCAATGAAAAAGCGGATCGCTATAGCAAAGTAAGCGTAATTGTCAAAAATGAAGCGATAAAGGGAGAACCAATAGTTTACGGTGTCACAGTTTTGAATGACGCACCGAACAAAAAACTTGCCTTCGAATTCTTAGCTTTCATGCTTGGCGAGAGCGGAAGAGAGATCTTTGAGCGAAATTATCATGAAACGATGACCCCAGAAGTTCTTGGTTCCATTCCTGAAGAGCTTAGAGGTGTTTTTGGATGAGAGACTACTTTTCGATCTTTTTTGCATTTCTTGGTTCCTTTTTACTCCTCTACATCTTTATACCGATAGTCCTAACCATCTCGCTCCAGATACTCGATTTAAATTCTTTGACCAACGCTTTAAGGGACGAGCTTGTTTTAAGCTCTCTGATAAATTCGATTGCAACTTCAACCGCAACCATGCTTATTTCAATTTTCTTTGGTATACCGCTCGGCTATCTGCTTGCGAAGAGTGATTTTTATGGAAAGAGCTTCGTTCAGGCAATCGTGGATCTTCCCATCGTGATCCCGCATTCAGTTGTTGGTATAATGCTCCTGCTTACATTTTCAGATGCAATACTGGACAACTATGCTGGCATAATATCAGCCATGCTATTCGTGTCCGCTTCCTTTACGATAAACTCTGCAAGAGACGGATTTATTGGAGTTGAAGAGAAATTAGAGTTTGTTGCAAGAACCCTTGGAGCAAACAGGCTTAAGGTATTTTTCACGATTTCTTTACCACTTGCAATGCACTCGATAATCACCGGGGCAATAATGACGTGGGCAAGAGCTATGAGTGAGGTTGGCTCGATTCTGATCGTCGCATACTATCCAAAAACCGCACAGGTGCTTGTGATGGACTATTTCAACAACTACGGCCTGAGTTCCGCGAAGCCAATAGCGGTTATCCTGATTCTTATCTGCCTCTTTATATTCTTCATTTTAAGGAGGGTGGCACGTGTTAAGGGTTGAGAATTTATTCAAAAAATGGAGGGACTTCAGGCTTGAAAGTTTGAGCTTTGAAGTTGAAAAAGGAGAACACTTCATGATCCTCGGCCCGAGTGGTTCCGGAAAGACTCTGCTTCTTGAAACGATCGCTGGGATTCATAAGCCTGAAAGCGGAAGAATTCTGCTTGAAGGTAAGGATATAACTTCTTTACCTCCTGAAAAAAGAGAAATAGCATATATACCGCAGAATTACGGACTCTTTCCGCATTTAAATGCATTTGAAAACATAATCTATGGATTAAAGCTTAGAAAAATCCCGAAAGAAGAGATCCGTAGAAGAGTGGACCAAATCGCGGAAATTCTGGAAATTGAGCATATTCTGAGCAGAAATGTGAAAAATCTAAGCGGTGGTGAACAGCAGAGGATTGCGATAGCGAGAGCTTTGGTGCTTAAACCAAAGCTGATCTTGCTCGACGAACCTTTTTCGAACATTGACGCAAATTTGAAAGGAAAGCTGATGAAAGAAATGAAGAAATGGCGTAAGGAGATCCGCTTTACCGCTATTCACGTGACGCATTCCTTTGAAGAGGCCCTCTATTTGGGAGATAGAGTTGGAATAATGATAGGTGGAAGAATTGAGCAGACTGGAAAGATTTCGGATGTTTTCTCCAGACCCAAAAACGATCTGGTTGCAAAGTTTCTGGGGCATGAGAACATTCTCGAGGGCGAAGCGAATGGAAACATTCTTGAAGTGGAGGGTTTGAGGATAGAAATTCCAAAAAGTGCAAAAGGAAGGATTAGAGTCGTAATTCCGCCTGAAAGCATTCTGATCTCGAAAGAAAAAATCGTTAGTTCTGCAAGAAACAATTTTAAAGCCTCAGTTCAGAGCTTTGAGGATTTGGGTGCTATAGTAAAGCTGAAATTATCTTTAGGAGGAATAAATCTATCCGCATACCTTACAAGAGCTTCTTTTTTGGATATGCGCCTCTCTGAGGGTGAAGAAGTGTACTTGAGCTTTAAGACTACCTCTGTGCACGTCTTTGAATGAACTATATCACTCTTTCAAAATCTTTCGCCCTTTTAAGCGGTTTAGTTGCATCGATTCCCCATTTTGCGGTTGTTTCCTCTGCTGAAGGGTCTAAACTGCTACCTCTCGCCCCCTTTACAACGACGAAATCGCGATCCGCTTGGAATCGCGTTGCGATCGCGTAGTCAACATCTTCATAGCTGAAAATGTCGATGTCTTCGTCTACAACGATCACACCTTTAAGGCTTGGATTCGCAGAAAGGGCTGCGAGAATTGCATTCTTTGCATCACCTTCTGTTTTCTTTTCGATCTGCACAACCGCATGGAAATAATTTCTGCTTCCGGGGGTCGTAGCGACGTTCTTAACCTTACAGACGTTCGATACAAAGCGATAGATGACCGGCTCATATGGAACGCCCATTAAAATGCGGTGCTCATTGCCTCCTGGAGTTATCGAGTAGTATATGAAATCGTCCTTTGCATAGAACTCGTCAACAACAAGAACCGGTTCCATTCTTATATCATCATAGGTCCCAGTTATGTCGACAAAAGGCCCCTCTTCAGCTGTTTCCGCAGTTATTCTGCCTAAAAGCACAATCTCAGAATCCGGGACAATTAGTTCCCCTTTCCTGTAAAGTGTTAGACCTCCCATAAGCTTTGAAGCGTAACTAAACTCCTCACCAACTCCAACTCTCGTCGCGGAAGCGAGCAGAAAGAGGGGATGAACCCCGATGCAGACCGCAACATTCAGCTCCTCACCATTCTCAACCGCATCCCTCCACATCAGATATGTGTGCCTTGGGGCAACAAGACGAATCGCAAAGCTTTTCTCGTCCAAAAGCATCATTCTGTGAATGCTCGCATTGTAATGCTCTCTTTTTGCTATTACAACCCCTCCTGTAACGTACCTCGATCTATCCCCGGGAAAGTACTTTATTATTGGCAGATCAAACATATTTAGCCTTTTCTTCTTCAATCCAAGCTCAGAAAATTCCCTGATCGTTATGTTCTCCTTTCTTTCATAAATTCTTGAGAGCTCAACAGCAAGCCTTTTTGGATCCGCGTTTAAATAACTTGCAAGAAGCTCTCTTGAGCTAATAAAGTTCTTTGCAACTCTTTTACCTTCAACATTCAAAATTACTGGCTTATCCATCAACTTTTCTCGTTTTAGAGTCTCCAATACTTCATCGTGTCGAAGCTCGTGCTCGATAATCTCGGGTTTCACCAACTCGAGCGCTGTCCTGAGGTTCATATTCAAAATTTCCCCAGTAATTTATTTTTTCTTCGCCGATGCTAAAAATTTTAAAACGTGGAGCAAAGTCTAAATACCATGGACGAACTCGAAGAGATACGAAAGAAAAAGCTCGAGGAGCTGATGAAAATGGCTGAGAAGAAAGTCAACATTCAAAATGAGCCCGCAAAGCTTGACTCCAAAAACTTTGATGAGTTCATAAAAGAGAACGAGTATGCAGTTGTGGATTTCTGGGCGGAGTGGTGCATGCCCTGCAGATACATCGCCCCAGTGTTCGAAGAGCTTGCAAAAGAATACAGTGGAAAGGTAGCATTCGGTAAGGTGAATGTTGATGAAAATCAAAAAATTGCAGTGAGGTTTGGGATATCCGCAATACCCACACTCATATTCTTCAAAAATGGTAAGGCGATGGATCAGATCGTTGGAGCGATGCCAAAGAAGGAGATAAAGAGGTGGATTGAGAGCAATCTTAGCAGATCCGAATAGGGGGGAGAGCATGGAGATAGTATGCAAGTTTTGTGGAAAGAAAATACCGGTTGACGAGAAATTCGGCATTCAGGAATGCGGATGCGGAGCGTATTATCGAAGAAGCAGAAGTTTCTTGCAGAAATGGGTATTTGCTGGCTTTGGAAAGGCTACAAAAGAAAAGAGCAAAGAAGAGCTAGAGAGCAAGGAGGAGAAGGTGAAATACGGGGTTCAGAAGATCAGAAAGAAGAAAAGCTGAGCGATAATTTAAAATACCTTAAGTCTAATCCTTAGAGTCCGTAGGAGGCCAAAAGGCCGTAGCACTACGGGAGGTGTGAAATGCTCGTTCAGAAAGAGGAGCTGTTAAAAGCTATAAATGAGGCAATTTCAAATTCAAAAGAAAGAAAATTCATCGAGGCAGTAGAGATGGCAGTGAATTTAAAAAATGTGGACATGAAGAAGCCAGAGAACAGAATAGATACGATGGTTATGCTACCAAATGGTCTTGGAAAACCGAGAAAGGTTGGGGTTTTCGCAAGAGGAGAGACGATTATAAAGGCAAAAAATGCAAATGCTGATCTTGTCTTATCACCAGAAGACATCGACGCACTCTCAAAGGACAAAAGAAAGGCAAGAAAGGTAGCGAATAGCGTAGATTTCTTCATAGCAGAGGCACCGTTAATGCCGGAAATCGGTAAGAAGCTTGGTGCAATCCTGGGTCCAAGAGGAAAAATTCCACAGCCGATACCACCGCTCTCAGATCCGAAGCCATTAATAGATAGGCTCAGGAATTCTGTGAAGATCAGAACAAGGGACAAAATGACATTCCATGTGCCAATTGGCATTAAGACGATGAATCCCGATGCTATTGCTGAAAACGCTCTTGAAGTGCTAAAGGTAGTTGAGAACAAATACGAGAACCCTTCACTCGTTCTCAGATCTGTATTTGTTAAGACGACGATGGGTCCAGCAGTGAGGGTGATATAATGTCCGCAATAAAGGGCACTCCACCACGTTGGAAGGTGGAACGAGTTGAAGAGCTGAAAAAGATCATATCCTCGCACAGAATTCTGGCACTCGCAAATTTCGAGAAAGTTCCAGCGAGCTTGATGCAAAAAATAAAAAGAGAGTTGAAGGGATCTGCTGAATTAAGGGTTGTAAAGAAGACCCTTCTGAACTTGGCTCTTGACTCGATTGGCAGTGGCTACGAGAAGCTTAAAGAATACGCAAAGGGACAGGTAGCGATTATCGCTACAAATGAAAATCCGTTCAAGATCTACAAGAAACTTGAAAGTCTAAAGATAGATTCTCCATTAAAACCAAACCAGATCTCGCCTGTAGACGTTGTTGTAAACGAGGGGCCAACTTCCCTGCCTCCCGGTCCTGCAATGGCAGAACTTCAGATGGCAGGAATTCCTGCGGCGGTTGAGAAGGGTAAGGTTGTTATAAGGAGTAAAGCAACAGTTGTCAAGGCGGGAGAGGTTGTGAGACCAGAGGTTGCCAAAGCGCTTGAAAAATTGAACATAAAACCACTCAAGGTCGGACTGGAAACCTTGGCAGTCTACGATGGTGTTGTCCTCACTCCTGATCTACTAAAAATCGATGAAGAAGCGATCCTAAAAGACTTCCAAAATGCATACAGAATTGCAATGAACTTGGCTGTGAACTGTTGTTATGTCACAAAGGAAACCGCAGAAATACTGCTGATAAAGGGGTTCATGGATGCAAGAAACCTTGCAATAAATGCTGGTATTTTTGAGAGGGACGTTATGCCCGATCTTTTGATGAAAGCTCATACCCAAATGCTCTCCCTTGCCTCTACATTACCGCCTGAAGCTCTTGATGATGAGCTGAAGGCCCTAATTAAAAGGGAAGAAGTTAAGCAAACTGAGAAAGTAGAAGAGAAAAAGGAGGAAGAAAAGGATGAGAAGGATAAGGAAGAGAGAAAGGAGGAGGAAGCCTTAGAGGGGCTTGCCTCTCTATTTGGATGAAGGGGGTGTTGAAAAATGGAGTATATATACGCAGCTTTGTTGTTGCATTCTGCTGGAAAGGCTATCAACGAAGAAAACGTTAAGGCGGTTCTTGAAGCTGCAGGAGTTGCAGTGAACGAAGCGAGAGTTAAAGCACTGGTTGCTGCGCTTGAAGGAGTCAATATAAGCGAAGCCTTGCAGAAGGCCGCAATGCCAATGGTTGCTCCCGCGCCCGCTCAACCTTCTGCACCAGCAGAGAAGAAGGAGGAGGAGAAGAAAGAAGAGAAGAAGGAAGAGGAGGAGAAGAAGGAAGAAGAGGCTGTCGAAGCTCTCGCATCATTATTTGGCTAATATTTTTTAGAATTTTTTAGATAGGTTAAATTTCTAATTTAAGGTTTTGTATTTATATTCTTTCCGCATAAATCGCTGACACATCATCGCTTCGATGCCACTTACATTATTCTCTTCTCTTGAAAGTTGGGACAACATTACAGCCCAAAAATTCAAAAGCTCGTTTCTTGTGGAACTTTGACCGAAAAGTATATATATACCTAATACTAAATTTTATAGCGAAAGGAGAAAGGAGGTGGGTTGAATGGCGGAACTACCTATGGCACCAGTTGATAGGTTGATTAGGAAGGCTGGTGCTGAAAGGGTAAGTGCAGATGCAGTTCAGAAGATGGTTGAAGTCCTCGAAGACTACGCAGTTCAGGTTGCAAAGAAAGCAGTAGAAATTGCAAAGCACTCTGGAAGAAAGACCGTCACTGCAGAAGACATAAAGCTCGCAACCTCGATGTAAAGAAGATAGAGGACTAAAATTCAAATTAATTTTTTAAATATTTTTTGAACATACTAAGGTGCTTTTCAGGTGCTGTCAGAAACTCAAGCTTCTCTATTTCATCGACAAAGTAATACATCTCCTCCTTCTGATTACCAAATGGCTCCAGAAATCTTATTTCAGGAACGAACTCGTAATTCTTGTTTTCCACCCATTCGTGATCAATGTAATAGTAGCAGGCTCCTCTAAGCCTTGTATATGGCTCATAAATTGATGCAAATTCTCTGCAAACCCAGTTTGAGGTTAAAAGCACTTTCTTCGTTGGATTTATTGTAACATGGCCACAATTAGGCGGAACTATGACGAGATCGCCTTTTTCAGCCTCAACAGCAATACAATCAACCACCTTGTTCCCTTCTCTTCTTTGAATGACGAAAATAGCCCTTCCTTCGATCACCTGATATATCTCGGGATACGTGAGTCCAGCGGAGTTTTCTGGATGATAATGGCCATAGGTTTTGATGCTCTCTCCACCAATTTCCGCTGGTGGA
>JASKJN010000033.1 GCA_030153385.1 Archaeoglobaceae archaeon | reverse complement strand
ATGAAAAAACTTATTTATTTTTTTGTGAAATTTACATTGTGAACTGGAAGAAGTTCCTTGATGAGCTTCCAGCGGGAGTTGCTATACTTGATGAGAACTTCAACGTTCTGATGGTGAATAAGAGGATCCAGGATAAAACAGGACTTGCAAGCAGAGATTTTAAGAGCCCCTCAAACGCAGTTCACCCTGAGGACCTTTTGTTTGTAATGGAATTATTTGAAAAAATGCGAAGAGGTGAATTTGACGGAATCCCATATCCAATTCTTGTAAGGGTCATAAAAAAGGGCGGTTATCAGTGGAACGAGCTCAGATGGAAAGTTGTTGAAGATGAAGGGAGGAAATATTATCTTCTAACATTTACAGATGTAACGGAAAGGATCGAATTGCAAAAAAGACTTAAGTCTCTGCTTGATTATGCAAAGCTACTCAATGGTATTCTAAGGCATGATATGATGAACAATCTGACATCGATTATCTCCTACTCAGAGATTTTAGAGGAGAAGTTTGAGGGAAGCGTAGAAAAGAAGTTTATTGAGAAGATAAATAAGATCGCCTGGTGGGGAGTGAATCTGATCAATAAGATCAAAGAGCTTGAAGGCACAATGGGCGAGGAGCTTAGATCATATAATCTGAGCGAAGTGATAAAAGAGCTGGCAAAGGTTTACGAAGTTGAATTGGAGCTTGAGGGTGATGCGCTGATATTGGCTAACGAAGGAATCTACAGCATTTTCGAAAACCTGATATCGAATTCATTGAAGCATGGGAGAGCGAGTAAGATTTATGTAAAGATTAATGAAACACCTGATAGAGTTATTGTTGAATTTCAGGACAACGGTCGTGGCATTTCACCAGAAATCAGAGATAGAATATTCGAAAAGGGCTTTTCAACAGCCAACAGCACGGGTTTGGGACTTTACATAGTCAAAAAGCTTGTTGAAAGTTATGGTGGCGTTATTAGACTGGAAAGTTCTGAGGGAGCAAAGTTTGTGATAGAGTTTCCAAAGATGTAAATTTGATCAGTAGGAGTAGCGAAATACTTATTTGAACCAATGCAACCTGCCCATATGAACTGCTGTTCAGATGCCAGGGAAAAAGTCCTATGGATCGAGTGGAGAAGGCTTGTTGAGAACGGAGATACATGCCAGAGATGCAGGGAAACTGAATTGGAACTCGAAAAGGCTGTTTCAAAGCTGAGGGAAGTGCTTCTACCTCTTGGAATCAAAGTGATTTTAAGGAAGAGAGAAATAAGCTATGAGGAGTTCGAAAAGGATCCGCTGATTTCCAACCAGATACTGATAAATGGACGGGGAATAGAGAGTTATCTCAACGCAAAAGTTGGGGAAAGCCCGTGTTGTGATCTTTGCACCCCCTACAACTGCAGAACAGTTGAGATTGACGGAAAATCATATGAAGTCATTAGCTCGGATCTGATCGTGAAAGCTGGACTTAATGCGGTTGGTGAGCTTTTAGGCCACTGTTGCTGAATCAGTTTGAGATCTTTGAGAGGATCTCCACTGAGAGATCTATCTCTTCTTTTCCAATTGTCAGCGGAGGGATGATCCTCAGATTATCTTCGGATGTAGCATTCAGCAAAAGACCTTCATCGAGCGCTTTTCTCACGATCTCCCCAGCATTCGCAACTCTGACACCGATCATTAGTCCTTTTCCTCTGACCTCGCTGAAAAGTTCTCTGAGCCTTTTCATGAAATAATCACTCATCCTTTCAGCGTTCTCAACGAGTTTGTATTTCTCGATGATCTCGATCGTCGCTAGGCTTGCAGAACATGCTAATGGGTTGCCTCCAAAAGTTGATCCGTGGTCACCTATTTCAAGCTTCTCTGCAATCTCCTCGCTTATCGCTGAACATCCAATTGGAAATCCTGAGCCCATGGCCTTTGCCATTGCCATTATATCTGGCTCAACGCCATAGTGCTCCTTTGCAAACCATCTTCCAGTTCTGCCAAAGCCCGTCTGGACCTCATCTATTATCACGAGGAATCCATACTTTTCTTTCAGCTCAAAGATCGTTTTTACGAACTCTTTATCAGCGGGAAAAACACCCGCTTCCCCTTGGATCAGCTCGAGAATCACTGCGGAGGTCTCTTTATCAACCTTCTTCTCAAGATCTTCAACGTCGTTGAACTTCGCAAACTCAACTGGTTGAACCAAAGGCTCAAATGGCTTTCTGAACTTTTCTTTGTATGTGACAGAGAGGGAACCCATCGTTCTTCCATGAAAGCAGTTGGTGAATGCAACGAATTTCTTTCTCCCACTTGCCTTCCTTGCAAATTTCAGCGAAGCTTCAACCGCTTCAGTTCCGCTGTTGCAGAAGAAGAATCGATCCATTCCGGTTATTTTTTCAAGCTTTTCCGCCAACTCAATCTGGGGGGTGGTGTAGTAGAGATTTGAAGCATGAACGAGCTTCCTAAGCTGTTCGCTGACCTTTGCTATGAATTCCGGATGAGAATGTCCGATTGCAACAGTGGCGATTCCGGCAACGAGATCCAGGTATTTTTTCCCATTGATATCGAATAAATAGCAACCCTCTCCACGCTCAAATACAACGCTTTGCCTTCTGTATACCTGGGGGATCAGCCTTTTCTCTTTCTCGACCCAGTCCATATCCAAAGCTCACCCTCGTCTTAAAAAGTAATCCATGAGTCTCAATCCATCAATGCTTCCAAATCTCCCCTTAGCACATGAAAATTCTGAGAACGTTTTAACATCGTCTCTTTCATACCCATAGATCGCAAATGGAACGCTTTCAGCCACGTGCGTTCTCAAGGCTATTGGTGTCGGATGGTCCGGGAGTAGCATGATTTTGAGCTCGCTCAGATCCGCTTTGTCAAGGATTTTCCCAACGATCTTTTCATCGTAGATCTCAATAGCCTCGATCTTTCCCTCAAGATTTCCCTCGTGGCTGATCTCGTCGATCCCCTCAGTGTGCAGAACTACGAAATCGAATTTTTCGAGACTCTTCAGCGTTTGTCTGACGAGACCTTTGTAATTCGTGTCCACGTAGCCCGTTAAACCTTCCACTTCGACAAAATCCATTCCCAAACCGTTTGCGATTCCTTTCAGCAAATCAACCTCAGAAATAACAGCCCCTCTTAATCCGTATTTTTCTCTGAATTTCGGGAATTCTGGAATCTTCCCGCCACCCCATGGCCAGATCATGTTCACCTTTTCACTCACAGAAGGCAGAACAATTTTGGACCACTCCATGAGATCTCGAAGAATTTTCGCAAGCTCGCCACCTTCAGGCATGAATTCTGCAATTTTCTTTCCCAGTATGTCGTGCGGTGCATAGGTTTTCACGGGTTCAAAGTCTCTATCAACTGCAAGCAGATTCCTGTAGCTTTTTCCGCTGTAGAATCTGACGAACTCGTATTTCTTGTTGGCGTTCAAATAATCTATTACCTTCTTGGCTTCCGCATCGCTGATTCGACCGCCAGCGTAATCGAGCATGACATCGCTGACCTTAACGAGATTGCATCTAAAAACGAGTTTCGCTTTGATGCCATTGGCAAGAGCTTCAATTGGACCTCTGCCAGTGTAGTGCTTTCGGACATCGACGCCTAAGATCGTGAGATTTGCAACATCACTTCCCGGCTCAAAGCCCTTTGGAACTGTTAAAGCGGAGCCGCATGAACCCTCCTTTGCGATAAAATCCATGTTCGGTTTTTCAGCTACCTCTAATGGCGTTCTGTTTCCGAGTTTTTCTATTCTCCAGTCCGCCATTCCATCCGGAATCAGAAGCAGGAATTTCATAGCAGATCTCCACAGTAAAATACTTTATCGAGCTCGATCTCGAAAGCAGTAACGGGATTGCGAATTCCGAAATTTTCAAGAACCTCTGGGTGGATTTCTCCAAAAACTCCAATCTTTTCTCCATTGACCAAGATTTCCCCCTGTCTGCCTTCGATGAATGCTGGATCTCTCGAATCTCTTACGTCCCATTCAAGTCCGAGTTCTCTCATAACTGCCTGAACATAGCTTCGCAGTTCTGCAAAGTTTGCTTTTGAATGCGTAATGCACCCGCAAAGCCTGAGTCTGTTCTTAAGCCCAACAACGACGTCGCCTATTTCGAAGATCTTCAAAGGCATTTCAACGTGCTTGTTTATAGCTATAACCTCTAGAAGTTTTGAAAGTATTTCAGTTCTCACAATTGTATGCTCTACTGTCAGGGGATGCATTAGCGGGACGTAGTCTTCCCATGGCTTCGCCTTACGTCTAAGCTTTTCATAGGCTTTTTCGCTTGTCAGTGTGAACGTTATAACTTCAAGAAATCCGAGACCGAGCATGATCTCCCTTGCAAGCTCTTTTACCTTGTTCCACTCATGTTCTGAGCCGATAGTCATCGTCGCTGGATATTCTGGTTCGATCTTTTCATAACCGTAACCTATGGCTATATCCTCTATTATGTCCCATGGATGCATTATATCCGCTCTGTAAGGTGGGACAAGAACTTCGACGTTTTCTCCGTTTATTTTCGCTCCAAAACGCATTCTTTCAAGTGCTGAGATTATATCGGAATCGCTGATCTCGAAGCCAAGCAAGGAGAAGATCTCCGATTTCTGAAGCTCGATCTTTTTTGCACTGAGGTCAGGTGTCTCTTCAACTCTGTCTGGGTAAACGATTTCAACGCTTTCTATTTCCCCTCCCCTATCTGCGAGCATGCAGGCGACAATATTCAAAGCCTTATCAGCGTACTCGTCGAATCCGGTGACATCGATGAAGAGATCTGTTGTTTTCTCTGTAACTCTCGTCTTTTCTGCATTTATTATTGGGGGAAATGAAATGGCTTCGTTCTTTGCATCGATGATCATTGGATAGGCATCTTTTCCCTCGAGTATGAAGGCATATTCTTTTCCCTTTGGATGCTCGGAAAAGATCTCTGCAATGCTCATCTCTCTTGAAAAGTCAAGCGGAACAAATGAGAAGTTCCTATCAACTGCAGTGTATCTGAGAGGAAAGTTTACTCTGCTGAGATCGTGAACACCTATGGCCATTCTCCTCCTATTTCTTCCGATCGTCCAGTGCAGGTCTTCCTGAACTTCCATCAGGCTCCTTATAACTTCATCGCTCATCTTCAAATTTCTCACAACACAACCAACGATCCTTGGCCGAACTGAGAGAACACTTTTGTCAACAAGAATCTTCCAGTCTCTTCTTCTTGTTCTATATTCCTTAAGCCCTTTTTCAATACCAAGAAATCCACGCAGAGCTCTTGCGATGCCTTCAATGCTATATAGATCGGGACGATTGGGGAAGAATTCAACTGCGAGCGTCTCATCATCGCTTCTTTCAACATCACAGCCGATCATTGGAAGTCGTTTCAACATTTCTTCCCTGCTCGCCCCAACAAGTCTTTCGAGGTCAGTCCAATTCACAGTGATAACGGGCATTGGAAGGGCTAAGCGTTTCGAGATAAAATTCTTTTCTGACACCCATGGATCCTCATGTATTACAGTTTTATCCCTGTAAGCAAAATTCTTAATCCCGTGACTAAGCTCAGACTATGGAAAATGTGGAAGTGCTCCTCGAGGCTCTCCCCTTCATAAGGGAATTCTATGGGAAGACAATGGTGATAAAAATTGGTGGCCATGCAATGGTGAATGACGAAATTCTCGAAGAAACAGTCAGAGACGTTCTCCTTCTATACTTTACCGGGATAAAACCTGTTGTGGTGCATGGTGGAGGCCCGGAAATAACTGAAAAGATGGAAAAGCTTGGTTTGAAGCCCAAATTCGTAGAAGGACTTAGAGTTACAGATAAAGAAACAATTGAGGTTGTGGAAATGGTTCTGGATGGAAAAATAAACTCAAAGATCGTTTCGATGTTCATAAAGAATGGTGGAAAGGCGGTTGGGCTTAGCGGAAAAGATGGTCTGCTGATCGTTGCAGAAAAAAAGGTTATGAAGCTGAAGAAAGGGATGGAGGAAATGATGGTCGATTTGGGCTTTGTTGGAGAAACAAAGCTTGTAAATCCAGAAATTCTGAGGATATTGCTTGACAACGGTTTCATCCCAGTAGTGTCTCCCGTTTCAGCGGATCTCGAAGGAAATGTTTACAATTTGAATGCGGACAGTGTTGCGGGGGACATTGCGAGTGCATTAAAGGCTAAGAAGTTGATAATGCTAACAGATGTTCCGGGAATTTTGAGAGATGTAAATGACAGAAGTTCCCTTATTTCGAGAATAAAGCTTTCAGAGCTCGAAGAACTGCTTGAAAAGGGAGCTCTTAAGGGTGGTATGCTCCCAAAGGTTGATGCAATAGCCAGAGCATTGAGAGGTGGTGTTGAAAAGGTTCACGTTATCGATGGCTCGAGAAAGCATGCAATACTTCTTGAACTCTTCACAAAAGAAGGCATAGGGACTCTGGTGGAATTATGAAAATTGGAACCCAGCCCGACGTCAGGCATACGCCTAAGGATGCTTTTGAATTCGCTGCAAACAACGGCTTTGAGCATGTTGAGATCTTGATGGATCACCCTTTATTCTCTCCAGACTCATTGAGCTATAACGAGCTGATCGAGCTGAAATGGAGCTACGACGTGGAACTTCTCATTCACTCCCCTGCCACGACCACTAATTTTTTATCGACGAGCGAAGTGATGCGAAAGGCAAGCTATGCAGAGATGCAGAGAGTGCTTCATATTGCGGAAAGAGCTGGAGCGGAGGTAGTTACATTCCACTTGGGCTGGAACCCCGGTTTTATAAACAACGGAAGCTTTTATTACTCTCAGTGTCTCTTCGACGAGCACAATGAGAGAGTATTGCGGAAGGAACTCAAGCCCTTTCTTGCCAGAGCTGAGGTCACGGTTGCACTCGAAAACACTATTGCAATAACAGGGGGGATTGAAAGAGCTTTGAGGGAAATTTTAAACGAAACAGAGCTCGCTTTAACGCTTGATGTTGGTCATTATAACATTCAGAAATGCGAGTTCTTCATCGAGAGATTTGATAGGGTAGTGAACATACATTTACATGACAATGATGGCAAGAAAGATGAGCACTTAACTCTTGGGAAAGGTAGCGTGGATCTGAGGGTATTTCCCCTTAATGAATACGATGGATACATAACGATTGAAACCCGAGAAGAGAACTCGATCCTTGAGACAAGAGACTATTTATTCCGATATCTCAGAGAGTCCATATGATCGCCCGTGAACTCGAATTCGAAGGGCATTTGATAGACTCGATGATCTTTCCAAAGGTTCTGGACCTCATCCTCGATCTTGAAGGAGAGTTTGAGATCGTGGAGTTCAGGATTGGAAAGAGAAAGCAGGATCCGAGCTATGCAAGGCTGATAGTCTTTGGCAGAAATGAGGAACATCTGGGACTTATTCTAAAGGAGCTTCACAAGGTCGGGGCAAGAGTTCCTGAAGCGGAAGAGGTTGAGTTGGAAAAAGCTCCGGGGGATAAAATACTGCCCGATAACTTCTACGTCACAACAAACAATCAAACCTTTGTTCACTACAAAGGAAAATGGATCGAAGTTGAAGGAATTGCAATGGATCGTGTGGTCGTGATAAAAGATGGAAAGGCGTTATGCGTGCCGATAAGCGATGTAAAGAAAGGAGATCTTGTTGTGGTCGGAGAAAAGGGGGTCAGAGTTATACCGCCTGAAAGGCCAAGGAAGTCAACTTATTTCGAGTTCATGGGTGGAAAAGTCTCCTCAGAGAGACCTACGGAGAAGATGATCGAGGCAATAGCAAAAGAAATCGTTGAGCTTAAAAAGAGAGGAGGAAAAATTGCAGTGGTTGCGGGGCCAGCGGTCGATCACACAGCTGCGAGAGATGCGCTTGCGGGAATGATACGGGATGGTTTTGTTGATCTGCTTCTTTCGGGCAATGCCCTTGCTGTGCACGACATAGAAATCTCTATCTTCGGCACGTCCCTTGGTATGGATATAAAAACAGGCAAACCTGTCCCAGGGGGAAACAGACATCACCTTTATACGATCAGCAAGGTAATCTCAGCAGGCGGGATAAGAAAGGCTGTTGAGAAAGGGATAATTAAGGATGGAATAATGTTCGAATGCGTGCGAAAAGGGGTGCCATTCATTCTTGCGGGCTCGATAAGAGATGATGGACCATTACCAGAGGTTATTACAGATGTGATGGTTGCGAAAAGCGAGATGAAGAAGGCTCTTGAGGGCATTGACATGGTGCTGATGCTCGCAACAACCCTGCACAGCATTGCAGTCGGGAATTTACTTCCGTCCTGGGTTAAAACGATATGCGTTGACACAAATCCCGCAACGGTCATGAAGCTTATGGATCGCGGTACGCATCAAGCGATCGGAGTTGTGACAGACGTTGGTTTGTTCCTACCGCTTTTATACGAGAAGATCTTAAATTTTGCGAATAAGGACAACATCTTAGATGCTGAAAAGGAAAAAGATTAGAAGGGCCAGCCCATATGCTACCAATAGCTGAAATGCAATGGACAGGGTTATAAGCCTATAACTCCTGACTTCAGATTTTATGGCTGAAATTGTGGCGATGCAGGGTGTGTAGAATGCTATGAAAATGAGCAAAGCAAGCGTTTGCGCTGTGTTCAAGGCGAGCTGAGATGAAATTTCTGCCAGAGAAGAAGTTCCAAATGATACCGCTAGCGAAGAAATTATGAGCTCTTTTGCGAAGAAACCCATCAGAAGTGCAAAGCCCAGCCTCGGGTCTTCTAAGCCAAGTGGCGAGAATATTTTTGCGATAAATGCTCCGATAAAGCTTGCGAATCCGAAATAATCCATAATCCAGGCAAGTATCGAGAATAACAGAAGGAGAGTGGCGATTTTAAGGATGAAAGACTTGCTTCTCTCCCAGGAAATCCACCAGACAACCTTGGCACTTGGGAAGTGGTATGGAGGGAGTTCGATTAAAAGCTCCGCAGTCTCTTCCTTCACAGCTTTTCCGTATATCCTTGTGGCTGTAAGGAAAAGCAGGGCTGAAAGTAAGTAGATCAGTATTACGATCCCGCTTTGAAGTGCAGGGGATTTTAGAAAGAAGAATGCGAATAAAACAATTACCAAAAGCCTCGCCTGACAGATGAGGAATGGCGACGCTAATGCCACTCTTAACCTTTCACCATCGCTTTCAAGGATCCTTGAAGCCATAACTCCTGGGACGTTGCATGCTAAGTTTACGCTGAATGGAAAGACCGACTTGCCCGTAAGGCCGAATAGAGAGAAAAATCTGTCCATAGATATCGCAATTCTCGCCATAACTCCGCTATCCTCAACAAGAGACATTAAGAAATTCAGAATGAGAATTAGAGGGAAAAAGGTTGCAACAGCTCCTATTCCGGCAAGTATTCCATTTATGAGTAGGCTTTTAAGTGCAGAATCTGGAAGTAAGCTGTTTAAAATCTCAGCGATGCTTTCGAAGATCAGCGATATTATCCCGGAAAGGCTGTAACTTTCCAAGAAATCTGCAATTGCCTCGTATCCGAGATATCTCATGAGAATATTCATGGGGAATCCGGTGTTAACTGTAAATGCTACATAAAGCATGCCAAATAAGATCAGAAGGGAGAATAGAGCCCCGAATTTGCTGAAGAATATCCTGTCAAGTTTCTCCTCGAAAGATTCTTTGGCTACCTTCACCTCTTTGACTGCAATGTTCAAAAGGTTTTCAACAAATCTGTGGCGGTGCGTTGCGATTATCTCTTCGGGATTTGCAAACTTCTCTTCGATTTCTTTTCTTATCTCTTCAACAGCACTCTTTTTATCCTCCGAGAGTAAAGCAATGACTTCCTCTTCCCCTTCTATTGCCTTTATCGCAAGACCCCTGCGTCCTAATAGTTCTTCTGCCTTCGCAATGTATGGCTCAAGGACTCCGTAATCGATTCTAAATCCCTTTCCTTTCACTCTGCCCTCCAAGACATCTATAATTCTGTCCAAGAGTCTGTTTACACCTGTGCCATGAAGGGCGCTTATCTGCACAACTTCAACGCCGAGCTTATCCTTCATGATTTCGAGATTTATGTGAACTCCTTTTCTTTCCAAATGATCTGACTTGTTTATCACTAAAATCGCTCTGCTCTTCAGTTCGAGAACTTGAACCGCGAAGTAAATGGATCTGTAGAGAGATTCGCCATTCACAAGAACAACAGCTACGCCTTCATCCTCCTTCAGCAAAAACTCCTTGGTCAGGTTTTCCTCCTTTCCGAGAGCTTTAAAGCTGTTTATACCAGGCAGATCAATCAGCAGTATTTCTTTTCCATGATGCTTGATTTTGGCATGAAATACCTCAACGGTCTTTCCCGGCCAATTTGCGACGTAATGGTTCTCGTGAGCAAGCAGGTTGAAAAGAGTCGTCTTCCCGGAATTCGGCTGTGCGATGAGGAAGACTTTATTCTGCATGCTCCACAATCACCTTTCGGGCAACTCCTCTACCGAGAGCGATTTTCGTGTCTCTGATTCTAACGACAACAGGAGGCCCATTGCTCAGAACTTCCACTACTTGTCCCGGACTTAGCCCCATATCCGAGAGTCTGCGAACAAAACCCCTACCACCAAGAATCTCCTTAACTCTAACCTTTCCTTTAGCGTTCTCTAAGGTGAGCATCCAATTCTACGTTACATCTACTACCCTGTTTATAAATTTTTAGGTGAACCTAAATTTTTTAGAGCTTCAGCACCATGAAGACTTCAAGGACCACAAGGGAGACTATCAGAAGCAGAACCAAGAACTCGAGAGTAGTCGCTCTGTAGACATCAATTCTCTCCATTGCCATTGAATACAACTCCTGAAGCTGTTCAAGCTTTTTGTCGACAAGACTTAGCCAGTCCATGATCCTGAATCGATCGCTCAGTGCTGTGTACAGCTTTCCCAAGTACCAGTCGCCCGTGAACTTTAGAATATTTCTCAGGTCGTGAACGTGGTCAACAACCTCGATCCTGAGTTCTGCAAGTTCGCTTGCAGTTTTTGAAAGCTCGGAATAAGTCTTACTAAGCCAGGCAATTCCAATACCTCCGTGAATGAAAACCGCACGAAGAGGAGTGTAGGCTTTCTCTATTCTCGTATCCAGCAATTTATCGTATGTCTTGAGCTCCAAAAGCTGTATTTTCGCAATTTCAATCGTCTGAAGAATTTCGTGGATATACTCTTCCCCACCACAAATCAGTGCGGAATACCAGTCCACCACAATTGCCTCGTCTTCGGAGTAGCTGAGTAGAAATCTCATCACATCTTCAACTTCTCTCTCGCTCAGTTTCTCCCAGCTCTTCTCACCTCTTAGGATACCGGCTATCTGTCTCCTGAACTTGCCAAGAAATTCGCTAAACTTATATTTTGGCTCGATCTCCGATATTATCACCACTCTGTAGACTTCGGGATATTCATGGGGCGTGTATGGATTTACTACTGCCTTATCCATCTTAGCTTTCAGGTCTCTAAAAATTTCATCTGGAATTTTTTCGAATTCAACTTCTCTATTCTCAAGCGTCACAAAACTCTCAGACAAATTAACGAGCCTTATGACGTCTTCAAAGCTCGAATTTCTGAATTCAGCTGAAAGAGTTATCTCGATGACACCTATTGGAAATATCTTTGCCTCCACACTGAACTCTATTTGCTCAACTTTCTTCAAGCCGAGATCTATCACTATGGGCTTTAAGCCAGCCTCCTCAAATCTCGGTGCTAAAACTCTAACGCTTTTAGGCTGAGCTTTCCGAATAACTGTGAGTTCACTTAAATTGAGTTTTTCGATCGATATTTCGCCACCAACATCGTAATAGAACTGGAACAAAACCTGTCCGCTTAAGGTTTGCATGAAAGGAACAGTACTGTCTCTGCTTATTATCTTTGCTGGGCGTGAAGGTTGTGCTGGAATTACAAAAAATTTCAGTAGGAATTCTCTTTTTAAATTAAGGAGGCATTACATCGCGTAGCTTTTCACTTGCAGGCAATCCAGCAATTCCCCAGTCTTCCTTCGGGATCTCTTGAATTATCACTTCTACAGCCTGTTCCGGGATACCGAGATCTGTGAATGTCTTCGTTATTCCTGCAATCACTTTTCTTTTTGCTTCTCCAGACATTCCCTTCCATACAAAAACGTGCACCACAGGCATAAAATAAATAAAGCTGATGAGATTAAACTTTTTCTACTCCACCTCTGTTCTGCTGAAGAGAAAGCTTGCAGTTAAAAGAATGCAGAATGTGCTGAGGAGAAGGACTGCGAAGTCGGTTACAGGATCGATCTCAGAAAATCCAAGGGTTGCATACCTCATTGCGTCAACTCCATAAGTCAAAGGATTCAGCTTTGAGATCATCGCCACAGGCTCCGGAAACTCTGAGATCGGGAAAAGGGTACCAGAGATCAGGAAAATGGGGAATACGAAGAAGTTCATTATGATCTGGAATCCATGGACATCTCGCATGAAAACAGAGAAAAGAATTCCCAATCCCGTGAATGCCATTGCTATTAGAAACATCGAAAAGATCGCTAAAGGCATGGTAGTGAGCGGAAGGCTGAAACCGATGAAAGTGCTAAGTATTAGGAGCATTAATCCCTGAAGCAAAGCTGTGGTAGCACCGCCGAGTGTTCTTCCAAGAGCGATGGCTGTTCTGCTTACTGGTGAAACCATGATCTCCCTGAGAAATCCAAACTGTCTGTCCCAGACAACAGATACACCTGAGAATGTCCCTGAGAAAAGCAAGATCATTGCAACAATTCCTGGAACTATGAAGTCGCCATAGCTAATTCCCTCTGGCAATGAGGGAATAGATGCTCTTCTGAATCCAATGGAAAGAAAAATTAGGAAAAAGACAGGCATACCGAGGGAGCCTATAACTCTGCTCTTTATCCTAAAGAACTTCTTCACATCCCTTAGCCAGAGAACGTAAATGCCCTGAATTTCACTCATACCTCTCCCCCAGTAAGCTTCACGTATATATCTTCAAGCGAAGCCCTCTTAATGCTCACCTCTTCAATGTTCACACCATTGGCTCTTGCAATCTCAAAAAGCTTTGGAATGAACTGCTCCGCGGAATTGACGAAGATCTCAAGCTTCCCGTTACGCTCAAAGATGCTGAAGCCTTTAAGAGCGCTTCTAAGCTTCTCAGCGCTCTCTGCTATTACCATTACCCTCTCCCCCTCCAATCTTTTTACAAGTGCTTCGGGTCGATCTACTGCGACTATCCTGCCTTTCCGCATTATTGCAACCCTGTCACAGAGCTTCTCCGCCTCTTCAATGTAGTGTGTGGTGAGCATTATCGTGGTATCTCCTCTGAACTCCTCTAGGTACTTCCATATCCTTCTCCTCGTCCTTGCATCAAGTCCAAGAGTTGGTTCGTCAAGAAATAGGACTTTTGGGACGTGAAGTAGTCCGCGGGCAATTTCAAGGCGCCTTTTCATTCCACCGCTGAAATTCTTAACTAGCTGATCTGCATTTTCTGACAGCTCAACAAGAGAAAGTACATCCTCTATTCTTCTTTTCCTCTCCTCCTTGCTCATCCCGTAAAGTCTTGCATGAAAATCTAGGTTCTCTCTGGCTGTGAAGTCAAGCTCAAGCGTGGTATCCTGAAAAACTACTCCAATATTTTTTCTTACAGCTCCAGGATTCTTGAGAACATTATTTCCAGCAACAAAAGCTTCCCCTGACGTGGGCTTGAGCAGGGTAACGAGGATCTTTATCGTCGTTGTCTTACCAGCACCGTTAGGGCCGAGAAGACCGAAAATTTCCCCTTCCTCAACCTCAAAGCTCACGCTGTCAACAGCACGAAGTTCTCCAAATTCTTTTATCAGTTCTCTGACGACTATCGGCTTCATTTCGGCTGCACCAGCTTTTAAGCCTATTCTCACTCTGAATTTATAACTTTCTTTATGATTTTCTAGCAGAGCAATTGTAACCTTCTTGAAAAGTCACGATGACGGTTTTATTCCACTTTGCTCCGATTTCAACTTAAGGTTGAGATATATCTTGAGGTGATAGGCTGCTTTCAATCCCATTTTGGTCCGATTTCAACCTTTGATAAAGAATTCGAGCATTTTGGCGGGCTGGACTTTCAATCCCATTTTGGTCCGATTTCAACTTGCTGTCAACCACAGCCATGTTCTCTACTCTGATCGTTGTCCTTTCAATCCCATTTTGGTCCGATTTCAACATTTGCATGAGTTGATTTTATTGGCAGGTGAATGGGGAACTTTCAATCCCATTTTGGTCCGATTTCAACGTAGTGTTAAAGCGAAGCGGAATATGGAAAAAGATTACTTTCAATCCCATTTTGGTCCGATTTCAACTAACCGTGTCTCCTCTAAATCCTTGTCCTATAACCACTTCCTTTCAATCCCATTTTGGTCCGATTTCAACGAAGGGAGTCTCAAAGACTTCTACGGAGCTCCTGTAATTGGAAGGACTATAAAAATCGAAGTAGCTTCACCCAACTTCACGAGAGTTTACAATATTACGACAGATAGCTCTGGTAACTTCAAGTTTGAGGTTGACATGGCTAAGGGAATCGAATACAAGGTAACATACACATTCGAGGGAGACGATACCTATGTCGAAACATCCACAAGTAAGACCTTCCTCGTTGAGCAGTTGCTTCCAGCACCTCCAGCTCCAACTGAGCCATTGCTAATCGTTGCTATCGTTGTTGCAATCGGAGCTGGTGTAGTTGCAGTAGTATACATGGCTAAAAAGAGAACAGCAGTTGCAAGGACGAGAATTGAGGAGGAGTTCAGGTTCTTCAGGAGACTTAAGTAAAAAAATTAAAATTTTATTTTTTAGTATCTTTCTTTCCAAACACTTATTTAAATACTTTTGAGACATCCTCAGGAGTTATGTAATCAAGCTTATGGTAGTGGACTCTCCAAACAACACCACAAGTTTCACACTTTAAGTAAATTAGGTTAAATCCTGATTTCCACACTTTCACATCATGCTTATTCTTTAGA
>JASKJN010000032.1 GCA_030153385.1 Archaeoglobaceae archaeon | reverse complement strand
AGTGACATGGTATTCGTTACTTGTGGACTTGGTGGTGGAACTGGAACTGGTGCAGCTCCAGTTGTTGCGGAAGCTGCTCAGGAAGCTGGAGCCTTGACAATTGCAGTTGTAACTTTTCCATTTACTGCAGAAGGTGCTGTAAGAAGATCAAATGCAGAAGCTGGACTGGAAAGGCTGAGGGAAGTTACGGACACTGTAATAGTAATTCCGAATGACAAACTACTTGAAGTCGTGCCCAATTATCCGCTCAACTTGGCCTTCAAGGTCGCAGACGAAATCCTCATGAGGGCAGTGAAGGGTATAACCGAGCTGATCACGAAGCCGGGGCTCGTGAATTTGGACTTCGCGGATGTCAAAACGATAATGGAGAAGGGCGGAGTTGCGATGATCGGACTTGGAGAGGCGAGCGGAGAAGATAAGGCCCTCGAGTCCGTTAGAAAAGCTCTAAAGAGCCCGTTGCTGGATGTAGACATATCGGGAGCAAAGTCTGCACTTGTTAACGTAACAGGAGGCCCGGATATGACTGTGGAAGAGGCAGAGACTGTTGTGGAAGAGATCTACAGCAAGCTTGACTCAGATGCGAGGATAATCTGGGGCGCAATGCTCGATCCAGAACTTGAGAATACGATGAGAACATTAATAATTGTCACAGGGGTTAAAAGCACCCAGATCTTGGGTCGTAAGGGTTATCCTGTCACGCAGAAGTTCGGGATAGACTTCGTTAGGTAAAATTTAATAACCCATTGGGTGAGTTCCATAGCATGCCAAAGATAAGTGATTGGGTCAGTGAATACTATAACGTCCTAAAGATGGCAAAAAAGCCAAGCTGGGAGGAGTTCTCGACAACTGCAAAGGTAGCATTGGCTGTCATGTTCATCGTAGGCTTCGTGGGCTTCGTAATATATTTGCTCATGGAAGTTCTACCGGGTGCTTTTAGATGAAGTTCATCGCGGTAAAAACGACCGCAAATCAGGAGAGAATTGTTGCAAACATGATCGAATTAGCTGTTAAAAAGCACAATCTAAAAGTTTATTCTGTTTTAGCTCCGAAAGAGCTTAAGGGATATGTTATATTGGAAGTTGAAGGAGTAGAGGATGCTATAATGGCAACTCGCGGGCTTCAGCATGTAAGGGGCATCGTGAAGAAGGAAATAAGCCTTAATGACATACAGCATTATCTAACACCAAAGAAAGCGGTGGAGCAGATAAAAGAGGGCTACATAGTTGAAGTTTCCGCTGGGCCATTCAAAGGGGAAAAGGGGATCGTGAAGAGAGTGGATCGGGCGAAGAATGAGATAACAATCGAACTTCTTGAAGCGGTTGTTCCAATCCCCGTAACGGTAAAGGCGGAGAATGTTAGAATTGTAGATCGAAAGGAGGTGTGATTATGCAAGTCGTGGAAGTTCTCGTAACTGGTGGTCAGGCAACTCCTGGGCCACCTCTGGGACCCGTGATCGGGCCATTGGGGCTGAATGTGAAGCAGGTGGTTGATAAGATTAATGAGGCGACGAAAGAATATGCTGGGCTCAGCGTTCCAGTGAAGATCATAGTCAAAGAAGACAGAAGCTTTGAGATCGAGGTGGGTGTTCCACCAGTTTCAGCACTGATAAAGAGGGAGCTAAAGCTTGAAAAAGGCTCTGCAAATCCGGGGAAAGAGTTTGTTGGCAACATAAAGCTTGAACAGATAATAAAAATTGCAAAGATGAAGAGAAACAAGTCTCTATCCTACTCGCTGAAGGGAGTTGTTAAAGAGGCCCTCGGGACATGTGTTTCAATGGGTGTCTCCGTTGATGGTAAAAACCCCAAAGAAGTGACCAGAGAAATTGAAGAAGGCAAGATCGAGATACCCGAAGACTAACTTAGGTCCCCACAGGCGCAGAAGAGTTCTCTCAGGGAAGAAAGTAGCTCCTCAAATCCAGATTTTTTAACGCTTGAAATCTTGAGTGTTCTGTAGCGCAGGCTGGTGTACTCGAATAGTGGGATTAATTTTTCCATGATCTCCGAAAGTACTCCCTCTCCGAATTTAATTTTTTCTAGGAGATTTTTAACATCTATATCCCAGAGATCGGATTTTGAGATGGCAGTCAATGTTGGAATGCCTAAACGAAGCATGACCACAACGTTTTGAAGAATTGCGGATGCAAGATTTTCCGGAGTTTTGACCATTCCAGAATCTATTAAAAAAATTCCGCATGTTTGCACTCCTTTTAACCTTTCAACCAGTTCCAGTCCACTTTCTGAGTAGATGAAAACCTCCATCTGGCCTGGAGTATCGTAAAGGACAAATTCAGCGTCTACTTTAAGCTTTTGGCTGAATTCGAGCATGAGATCCGCTGACTTTAGCATCGCTCCATTTATTCCAAGACCGTATTCGAGCATTACAACCTCAGTTTTCACGTAATCCCTTACGTCAACGTCAGCTTTGTAAATGGGTTCGCTTGCAGGGTCCAAGTTCACGCATTTCACTTCGTAGCTTAAAGATCTCAAAAATTCGGAGTATTCCCTTACAAAGGTGCTCTTTCCGCTACCTGCTGGCCCAAGGACGAAGATCTGCATCAGTATCGCCTGAATATCGCCAGTAAGATTCCGACAATGAATGCCAGAGCCACAATTGTCATATTTTTGAAGAGATCTAAGTACAAAGAAGAACTCTGCAGATAACCTCTGAGAGACTCCAATTCTGAACTGCATTGGTCAAGCTCGATTTTAGCAGAGTCCAGCATTGTCTGCATTTTTCCAATTTTATTTTCCAAGCTTGTTATATTCTTGGAGCAGTTTTCCAAATCTGATTTCGACTTCTCCAGTTCTGATGCTAAAAAGTTGTTCTTTTCAACCAGTTCTTTCTGTTTGTCATAAAGTTGAACGTTTATATCGTTCAAAACAGACACGAGACTCTGAAGGTAGTCTCTCTTGTTGATTAGTTCTTCTTTTTCCTTTTTTAACGATAGAACCTCCTTTTGTAGCTGTATGATCTTCTCTTCGACCTTTTCCACTTTTTCGACATCGATAAAAATCCTGTCCTCTCCACCTGCATAGCGCACCACGATCCCCTTTCTTCCCGCTTCACAGCCATAACTCACGATCACAGAATAAGTTCCCGGAGAATAGTTTCCCGAGCTTTTGAGGTCATTTTCAAAGAACATGCAGGGATCTAAGATTACAGTACCCTGTTCAGTTAGGGTCAGGTTAAAACTTCCTCCTTGCGGAACTGAGAGTGCGGATATCATCGCTATTACAAAAAGGATCATTCCGCAGCACCTCTTAAGCTTCTATGAATGACTTCCGAGATCTCTGCAAGCTCTTTCATAGAAAACAATTTACCACGAACGCAAACAAACACTCTCCCCTTCCTTATCGCAAGTTTGCAGATATCTTCTTTTAAGATTGCAATTTCATTGCAATTAGCCTCATTGAGCATTTTCTTCATCTCCTCAATCTCCTGATCCTCCAAACTCGAAAAACTCTTTTTTTCTCCAATTAGAATTGCGCAGTTGACCAAAAACTTGCTGTTAAGGAATTCAGGAAGATCGTTAAAATTTATCTTTGTCTTCTGCGTCTTTAAACCCAATCCAATCTTTTCGAGCATGAACTCCGCAACCAAAAATCCTGCAACAAATCCTGCAAATGAAAGAATTACTTCCCAGTAGATCTTTACCACCCCCAGATTGATCTACTCGAGACCTTTATTATTTTTTGCTGTAACCTTAAGTTGTTGGATTCAAAATTAATATACCTTGAGAGTCACGCATTTTGTGAATGTGCTCGTGGTCGATGCTGGAGGAAGAGGGAATGCAATTGCCCATGCATTTTCTCGCAGTGACAAAGTCAAGAGGGTGTTCGTAGCCCCCGGAAATTCGGGAAGTGAATTCTTCGAGAAGTGCGAAATCGCAAAGCTCGAAGGCAGGCCAATAAGCTCGATAAGAGATCTTGAAGGCATTGTAAAATTTGCAAAGTCAAATGCAGATCTCGTTTTCATTGGCCCAGAGGAGCCTCTGAGCCTCGGAATAGTAGATAAACTTGAGGAAGAGGGTTTAATGGTTGTAGGTCCAAAAAAGGAGCAGACGATCTTGGAGGCAAGCAAGTGCTGGGCCAAGGACTTCATGAAGAGCATAGGTGTTCCCATTCCTGACTACAGGAATTTCGAGGATCCCGAGGAGGCAAAAGAGTTTATAAGGAACTCCAGCGGGAAGATCGTGGTTAAGGCGGATGGACTTGCAGCGGGAAAAGGTGTTTACGTTTGCGATTCTGTTGAAGAAGCTTTGAGAGCGGTTGATGAGATCATGGTCGAGAAGAAATTCGGTTCCGCTGGAGAAAGAATTGTGGTGGAGGAAAAACTTGAAGGAATCGAAGTAGCTTTCACTGCTTTATGCGATGGAAAAAATGCTGTATTCTTTGGGCATGCAAAGGATTACAAGAGGGCTTTTGACGATGATGATTTTGAAGGGCTTCGGGATTTCTACATTGGACTGAGAAGGAAATTCTACAGAAAGGAGGAGATAGAGAGGCTTTACAAAGCGGGTTTGCTTTTGAATCCAAACACTGGCGGAATGGGTGCTGTGAGTCCGCATCCAGAAATGAGCGAGGAGCTTGAAGAAAAAATAATGGAAAAAGTTGTCAGGCCAATTGTTAAAAGAACGGGGTTTAAAGGTGTTCTTTATCCAGTAATAATGATCGTCGATAACGAGCCAAAGGTTCTCGAAATAAACGTGAGAGAATGCGATCCCGGAGCGCAGGCAAAGCTTCCAAGGCTTGAAAGCGATCTATTGGAGCTATCGCTTGCAGTTGTCGATGGAGAACTTGATTCTTTGGAAGTAAAATTCAGCAAAGATTTCTGCTGTGCAGTCTGCGCTGTCAGCGGGGCTTTGAAGGGTAGAGAGGGTTTGAAGCCGGGATATCCTGCTGATCACTACACAAGCCAGCCTATAAAGGGTATAGAAGAGGCAAGAAAGATAGCTGAGGTCTATGCGAATGGGATAGCAAAAACCAACGAGGGATATGTTACAACAGGAGGAAGAGTTCTGACAGTTGTTGGAAAAGGAAAAACGCTATCTGAGGCAAGAGAAAAAGCTTATGCTGCGCTTTCAAAGATAAGCTTTCCAGGGATGAGGTATAGAAAGACAATAGGTATGTATTAATCTTGTCACTTTCATTTCTGCAACAAAAATTTTTTTAACTCCTAGAAGGCTCCCTTCATGCATCAAGTCGGGAAAACTTTCCTTTTTCCGATCATCTGGATTTTGGTAGCTTTAGTCTGGCTTATGTCTTTTCCCTTACATGATACGTCCAGATGGGATTTAAATGATATTGCGATAGAGAGCTGTATTCTTATAGTCATAATTTCAGCCTTCTACATTACGAGAAAAATCCCCGCTTTGTCTTTTGGCTTGGGTGTTTTGGTAATTGGATGGCTTATAAACGTGCTTGATGAGTTCACGTCTGAACCGGACTTCATTAGTACGACGCTTGAAGGTCTCATAATCATCGCTGGCTTCTCTCTCTTATTTTTTGGATTCTTTAAGTTGATAAACGCTTTTGGAGATGAACTTAGAACGCTCAGTCTGAAATATGGTGAAAGCAAGGAAGAAATGGAATGGTTCAAGATGCTTGTGGAGAATTCGCCAATTCCGCAAGTTGTTTATGATGAAAACCGAAAGTTTGCCTATGTTAACACAGCTTTCGAAGAACTTACTGGCTATAAAAAGCATGAACTGCTAAACGGGGTTTTCTGGGAGATCGTTGAAGATAGTGAAAAGGATAAGGTTCGCGAGGTTATAAAGAGAAGAATGGCTCAGCAAAAGGTTGAGCCCTATTTGCTTAAAATAAAGAGAAAAGATGGAACGAATAGAATAGTACAGGTTCACGGAGTGCTTGGTGTCTTCAAGGGCAAAAAATACGCTCTGATTTCTTTTGTTGATATAACGGAGATCGAAAATGAGAGGAGAAGAAATTTGGAGCTCTCGAAAATGCTATCAATCATAAACAGATCTTTGAGGCATGATGTCATGAACGCTTTGGCTTCCGCATTCATGTACATGGATCTCTACAAGGAGACTCGTGATGAAAGTTTGTGCGAGAAGGTTAGGAATTCGATTGAAAGGGCTGTAAACATCGTCAGAGATTTAAAGGATTTTGAATTGGCTATAGAAAAGGGCGAAATGAAGGTTTTGAGCGTAAAAAGTGTCGCGGAAGAGGTTGCCAAGGGGTTTAACTTGCGGATCATTGTTGAAGGAGATTGCAACGTTTTTGCTGATAAGGGACTTAAGATCGTATTTGAGAACCTTTTCCAGAATGCCATACAGCATGGAAAAACTGACAGGATAGAAGTCAAGATCAGAAGACTGGAAGATAACTGCGAGATAAGGGTTGCGGATTTTGGCAAAGGTGTGCCAGACGAGATAAAAGGAAAAATATTCGAGGAAGGTTTTAGTTATGGAGAGGGGACCGGAACAGGTTTGGGGCTTTTTATTACAAAGAAGATCGTTGAAAGGTATGGTGGCAGGATCTGGGTTGAAGATAACAAGCCCAAGGGAGCTGTTTTTGTTGTTGTGTTGAAAGCACTTTAAACCAAATTCCTTAACGTTTCAAGTTCCCCAAGGTAAAAAACTTCATCTTCTACAGCGTAAACTTCAAAGCTTTTCGCTTTTGCAAGTATTGGGGAAAGAAAATTTTTTTGAAGAACATCGCTTCCCGCAACAAGCTTCGAAAAGGCTGGAAGGACAATTTTGCTTTTATCTGCAACAAGGAAGCATGGAAAAGAGTACATTGCCCCTCTCACTCTGACCTTTACTGCTGGGTGCTCGTGACCCATTATTATCTTCTCAAAATCGAAATCCCTGTGACCATGAATCACGTAGTAATCCCCAACCTTCTCGTATTCCTTGAGCTCTATAGAATACTCCGCAAGAATTGCTGCCAAGTAATTGTCATGGTTGCCTCTAACAACTGAAAGTTCTATTTCCACTGATTCAACAAATCTTTTAACATCTTCCCACTCGTAAGGCAGGTTTGTGCTGAACTCATGCTTGAGGTCTCCAGCAACGATCAGCCTCCTTAGATCATACTTCTTTATGAGATTTGAAGTCCTCTCGATGATATCAGTGATCTGCATTCTTGGAATCGCTATTCCAACATTCTGCATTGCATTCTCTATTCCCAAATGCAGATCCGCTATTACTGCGGTTTTTTCAATGATCAGCGCTCTTTCTGGTGTCAGTTCAAACACTTATCTGTTTAAAACAAAAAATTTAAATTACTTTCGGGCCTAAACTTAACGAAGAGTGTTAAAGTATGGGATGCATACTGCTTTCAGGCTACCCCGGGGTGGGGAAGTGCAGGGTATTAAAGCAGATTGCTGATGATTTTGAAAACGTCATCTGGATCACAACAACGTACAGCATAGAGACTACGAGAGGGGGTCTAAAAGAGCGGGCATGGGTGATAGATGCCTTCAGTTGTGGAATGAAAGGTCTAAGGGAGAGTAAATGGGACCTGATCGTCCCTAATCCCACAAACCTTAACGAGATCAGTCTCGCATTTTCAAAGGTTCTTGAGAAAATTAGTGGAGATTATCTCCTTGTACTGAACTCGATCTCAGGGCTTGCAGTCTATCAGCCTCTTCAAAAGATCTTGAATCTTTTAAAAACGCTGATACTAAAGGTGGAGAGAGATAACGCAAAGGCGGTTTTTACGTCCGTAAAAGGCGCTCAAGATCGGGCTTTTGAGATCAACTTGATGATGCTTTTCAACAACATTGTCGAAATTGAAGAGGGGAAGCTGAAAATTTTGAAATCAAGTCATCCTGAGTTTGAAAAAGGGGTCTATGACCTTGGAAGGGCGAAAGAGATATTAATAAAAATGCTATCTTAATGTATGGAAGTTTTTTACGTGGACTCAAGAGCGGTTGTTCTTGAACCGGATAAGTGGTATCAGCCGAAGCTGAGTCTCGTGAGCAAGCTCAGACGGCTTATTGATGAGAGTGGTATCCTCGATGAAATCGAAAAGGGCGATTTGGTTGCAGTTAAAACTCATTTCGGCGATCGTGGAACCACGAAGACGCTGAGAAGTGTTTACATAAGGACGGTTGTGGAGAAGGTCATAGAAGCGGGCGGGAAACCATTTGTTACCGAAACTACAGGCTTAGGCATGATAAGACCGAGGTGCACAGCATTGGGCAGGCTGGAGATAGCTGAGGAGAATGGATATACTCAACAGACCCTGAAAGCTCCGATAATAATTGCAGATGGTTTGCTTGGCTTGGATTTCGTTGAAGTCCCTATTGAGGGAAAATATTTGAAAAAGGTTTACGTTGCGAAGGCAATCGCTGAGGCGGATGCTGTTGTTTTCTGCACACACTTCAAGCTCCACATGCAGTCCGGAATTGGGGGGAGTATAAAGAACGTCGGCGTAGGCTGTGTTGCAAAACCTTCGAAGTTCGATCTTCACGCAAAAGGCTTCCCCAGAATAATCGCGGAGAGGTGCACGAAGTGCGGTAAATGCGTTGAGATATGCCCAGTTAATGCAATTTTAAATTATCAAATTGTCGAAGAGAAGTGTTTGCGGTGCACGGGGTGTGCTGAGGTTTGCAAGGAAGATGCCATACAGATTGATTGGCTTCTTGGCAGAGAGGTGAGCGATCGAATTGTGGAGTGTGCAAGCGGAGTTGCAAAGGTTGCAAGGAAATTTGCTTTTCTGAACTTCATACTTGACGTTACTCCACACTGCGACTGTCATCCTTACAGCGACAATTCGCTCATTTCAGACATCGGAATTCTGGCATCAAAGGATATGGTTTCCATAGACAGGGCAAGCTTCGATCTTTACAAGAAATCCCAGCCAATCAGCGATCTTCTCTCAAAAGAAAGAGTTTGGCAGTGGACTGATCCCGAGAGCATGCTGAGTTACGCTGAAGAACTCGGGCTTGGAAAACAGGAGTACAAACTAACAAAAGTTGAGTAGATTTTTATATTATATTTACCGAAGATATTTTAGAACATAAGACTTCAATCGCTTTACTTAATCCAAAATTGCTTTAATTTAGCTCTGATAAAGGGATTAAGTCTGAATTTGCCAACAATTGTAAAAAACAGAAATGAGCGGAAAATAACAGAGACCACAAATTTTTTAAACTAAAGGGCTTTTATTATCTTAATGGTAGAGTTTGCGGTCGAGCTCGATGGAGTTTGCAAGAGCTACTCCAATTTTGAAGCAGTGAGAGATATAAATCTGAAAATCCGCAAAGGAGAGTTCTTTTCGATTCTTGGGCCAAGCGGATCTGGAAAAACAACGATCCTCAGACTGATAGCGGGTCTACTATTCCCTGACAGAGGTTCTATTAGGCTCATGGGAGAAGAAGTTACCTCTGTTCCTCCATACAAAAGAAATGTTGGCATGGTTTTTCAGGAACTCGCACTATTCCCGCATTTGAACGTCTTCGAAAATGTTGCCTATGGTCTGAGGGTCAGAAAAACTCCTGAAGGGGAGATAAAGAAAAAGGTGAAGGAGTGCCTCGAGATCGTAAATCTTGACCCGGAAACATTTGGAAAAAGAAAGATCAATCAGCTTTCCGGTGGACAACAGCAGAGAGTCGCAATTGCAAGAGCTTTGGCCATAGAGCCTTCAGTTCTTCTTCTTGATGAGCCACTGGGCTCTCTTGATATGAAGCTGAGACATCACATGATGTCAGAACTCAAAAGGATCCAGAAAGTGGTAAAGACGACTTTCGTCTACGTCACTCATGACCAGTCCGAGGCTCTCGTTATGTCAGACAGGATTGCTGTAATAAATGCGGGAAGAATAGAGCAGGTCGGGACTCCGGCAGAGATTTACGAAACTCCCGCAACGAAATTCGTAGCGGAATTCATCGGGGAGATGAACTTCATACCTGCAGAGGTTCACAATGGTGGTCTTATAAGTGAAATAGGAATGATGAAGGTTTCGAAGATCAATGGTGCGAAGAGGGTGCTGGTTGCAATACGTCCGGAGAAGATCAAGCTTGGCTGTCCTGAACTGGACAACGTTTACAGTGCGGTTGTCGAGGAGGTGGCATATCTTGGCGGTTTTCTATCCTTGAAGGCGAGAATAAATGGCATTTGCCTTAAATGCCTGACCTCCTCAGACTTGCGAATTGAGGAGAATCAGAGGATAGAGCTCGGATGGAGAGCGGATGATGCAATAGTATTTGAGGCATGAGGCATTTTCTTGCCCTTCCTTTCTTGGTCTATCTTCTCATATTCTTTTATATCCCCTTTCTCATAGTCCTTCTCTACAGCTTTGGCTTTCCGAGTTTCACGCTCAAATACTACTCCGAAATTCTCGACCATCTCACCCTCAAGGTTTTCATAAACTCGCTGATCCTAGCTTCCATCACAACCGCTTTATGTCTTTTCTTAGCCTATCCTGTCAGCTACTACATAGCCCTGAAGGCGGGAAAATGGAAGAACTTCCTACTTATCCTCGTTATTCTTCCATTCTGGATAAGCTTTCTTCTGAGAACATACGCAATAATGACACTGCTCACCCCTCTCGGCCTTATGTTCACATTTCCGGCGGTTGTCATAGGAATGGTATACGACTATCTGCCATTCATGATACTACCGCTCTACGCCTCTCTTGAGCGTTTGAGCAGATCGCAGATTGACGCTTCTTATGTTCTCGGTGCAAAGCCCTATGAAACGTTCATGCGAGTAACGCTCCCGCTTTCAAAGCCCGGAATTATTGCGGGGATCATTCTTGTCTTCATTCCCGCTCTCGGTGAATTTGTTGTCCCCGCAATGCTCGGCGGAACGTATGCGACGATCGGAACGATCACCTGGGATCTGTTTCTAAGATACCACAACTGGTGGAAGGGATCCGCTCTCTCTGTAGTCTACATGGCCATAGTTCTCTTCGCAATAACAGTTTACATTAAAAGGTCGGGGAGGATCGAGCTATGATCCGCTTTTTTGTTTTTCTCATCTTCTTGTTCCTCTACATACCCATCGCATACGTCGTCGCATCTTCTTTCATGGACGGAGGGGAGATAACTGGAAAATGGTTTGCGAAGCTTTTCGAGGATCCTATTGTGATCCGATCTTTCTACAACAGCCTTTCGCTTGCCGTACTCTCAACTTTATTCTCCGTAATTTTAGGCACTCTCGCAGCGTATGCGTTTCTAAGAACAAATTTGAGGTTTGAATCACTATTTTACACTCCGATCGTCATTCCTGAAATAACGGAGGCGCTTTCACTACTTCTTTTCTACAAGCTCCTTTCGTTTCCACTTGGTTTCTATTCAGTTCTTTTAGGACATATAGCCTTCAACATCGCCTTTGTATTCGTAATCGTTAAAGCAAGGCTTTCAACTCAACTAAGATCCGTCGAAGAGGCTTCTCTCACATTGGGTGCAAACGAAATCCAGACCTTTCTGAGAGTGACCATACCGATGGCAATGCCTGGAATAGTTGCAGGCTCGCTTATAGCCTTCACACTTTCATGGGATAACTTTGTGAAGACAGTTTTCACCACCGGCCCGGGATTTCAAACCCTGCCACTTCTGATCTGGTCCCAAGCTGCAAGGGGGATTGTAAGCCCGAGTTTGAACGCTTTAACCACTCTAATGCTCTTGATCTCCTTTATACTTGCTTATCTTTACGCCAGAATTTCGATCAGAAGAGAGTAAAGTATTTATTCAACAATTTTTGAAGAAAATCATGGTCGATGAGGGCAGAAGGGACTTTCTAAAAATTGCTGTCGCTGGAATAGCTGGTCTTGCAATTGGAGGTTTTGCAGGGTTTATATTCGGTAGTTCTTCGTCCAGAAACAGAATCTTGGAGCTCGAAAGCGAAATTGAAAGAATGAGAGCTCAGGGGCAGAAGATCCTTGAAAATGAACTAAGAGTTTACAACTGGTCTTATTACATCCACGAAAGCCTTCTTGATGTCTTCTCAGAGCAAACAGGGATACCGAGAGATAAGATAATATACGAGGAGTATGAAGACCCGAACTACGTTTTGGCCAAACTTGAAGCGGGAGCGAGCGGTTATGACGTCGTCATTCTGCCAGACTACTGCGTCGATATGGCGAGAAAGAAGAACCTGCTTTTAGAACTTGACAAAAAGCTGATCCCAAATGCAAAGTTTTTGGATGAGAAGTTCCTCAACTTGCCTTATGATCCAGAAGGAAAGTATAGCATCGTTTACATGTGGGGATCGACTGGGTTTGCATGGAGAAAAGGAGTTGAAGAGGTTACAACGCTTGAGCAGATCTTCAACCCCGACTATGGATTTCTCCCAAAGTATAAGAAGAAGATCACGATGCTCGAAGAGGCGACGGAAGTCATCTGCTCATGCAAAGCTTATCTTGGTAAAAAGATAGAGGATTGGAGCGATGAGACGCTTGAAGAGGTTAAGGAAGTTCTGATCAAGCAGAAGCCATATCTCGCAGCTTATGCTGGAGCAAATGTTTACTATGAAGGGTTGAAGAAGGGCACAATTTATGTTGCCCATGCATACAACGGAGACATTGTAAGACTCAGAGAAGAGTTTAGCGAAGTAGAATTCGGAATACCTGAAGAAGGGGGCACGATCTGGACGGATAACTTTTGCATTCCAAAGGATGCCAGACACGTTTATTCTGCTCATGAGTTCATAAACTTCTTACTCGATCCTGCAGTCGCTGCTGTGAATTCACAGTTCATAGGATACGCGAATCCAGTAAAGCAGTCATACGATTTCTTGGGGGAGTTTCTTGAAGATCCTGTGGTCTATCCTCCAGAGGAAATCCAGAAAAAGATGTGGTTAATACCCTCACTTACGGATGAGGAGAGAAGAAAGGTTGAGAGGCTTATGATAGAGGTTAAAGCACAGTGATGCATTGTTGACTGGTAAATTTTTCTCATCTCTAAAACCTTTGAATTTTCTGAAACCTCACCCTTTGCATCAAGCATCTCACTCAGCTCAGCACCAAATCGATCTTTTACCCAGTTCAGAGTATAGAGTACCAACATACTGTTACTTAATCTTAAACGGTAAATCCGTAGAGAAAAATTTAAATCCAGATGAAAACATTTCTGCACAACGCCAAAAGTGAAGGCTGTTGTGAGACCATGATGCTGGAAAAACTCGAAGAGAGAATGGCAGAGCTTGAGAGGGAATTGAAGGAGTTCACAAAAAGGAGGGACGAGCTCAATCAGCTTGCAAAGGAGTCAGCAAAGAAAAGAGATGAGTTGAACAAGGAAGTGAAGGAGTTGGTCGAGAAAGTCAAGGAGCTGAGAGCAAAGAGAGACGAATTGAACAATAAGACTAAGGAGCTTAAAGCGAAAAAGAATGAGCTATACGAGGAGATAGACAGGTTATATAAGGAAGTCGACAAGCTGAGAAAGAAGATCGACCAAGGTGGAAGACCACTCGGGGAGATAGAGAAGGAGATCAGAAGACTGGAATTTAAACAGCAGACAACTGTTATGAGCATAGACAAGGAGAGGGCGATAGTGGATAGGATTTCGAAACTAAAGAAAGAGCTTGAAGAGAGAAAAGCTCAGCTTGAGCAACATGAAGAGTTCAGGAAGCTAATAGCTCGGATCAGGGAGCTCAAGGACAAGGTAAGAGAAATAACGAATGAAATGAAAGTCATTGGCGACGAGGCGGACAAGTATCATGAGGAGTTGATGATGACTGTGAAGGAACTGGATGAAAAGAGAAAGCTTGCGGACGAAATGCACGAGAAATTCTCTGCAAGCAGAAAAGAAGCAGATCACTGCCATGCCGAAGCGTTAAGGAGGAAGAAGGATATAAGGGATCTCGAAAAGGTCATAAAGGCTCTTAAGTCGAAGCAATATAAGAGTAAGGAGCAGATAGAAAGAGAAGAACTCATAAAGAAGGCAAAGGAGATCTACGAGATGTTTAAGAGAGGAGAAAAGATAGATACAGAAGATTTGCTCATTCTGCAGAGGGCTGGGCTGATCTGAAGCTGTAGCCAATTTTCAGGCTCTTTAAATTTAATTCTGGATTTTTCATCGTTTCTTTTATTACATCTTCAACGTGTTCAACGCTGAAGGGTAGCTTTAGAGACGATAGCATCATTCCGACAATTACAACGTTTGCAGTTAACGCATCTCCAGCTTTTTCCGCAACTTCAGATGCGTTGACCACATAGACTTTTTGGGTAATCTTCTTTAGATTTTCAACGATCTCCTCTATTGGAGGATACTTCGCGATTCCCACGGTTACGGAAGGCGGGATTATTTTTCTTGAGTTCAGAAAGACCTCTGTGTTTTCATTCAGATACCTTGCATATCTGAGAGCTTCAGATGGCTCGAGAGCCAGCATTATGTGCGCACTGCAGTCTGGGATAAGAGGGGACATCACATCTCCTATGCGAACGTGGACTTCAACACTGCCCCCTCTTTGAGCCATTCCATGCGTTTCTGCAAGGAGAACATTCAGTCCAGCTTTCATTGCTGCACGTGCTATCAGATGCGCTGTTGTAAGCGCTCCCTGACCTCCTACGCCAATAACGAGTATGTTAAGTTCCATGAATTCTTGCAGTGACTTAGGTTTAAAAGATGCTCGAATAGTTAAATTTGGTAAAACTTATCTATTTGTTTCTGAATGAAGAGCATGTCTTTTCGCATCTCTTGTGAGGACCCTAAGAGCTGTATTGCTTGCGGGTTGTGTGTCAGAAACTGTCCAAAGAAGGCGATATCGTTAGATAGGAAGGCTGGAATCATTAGAATTGCTTCCGAGCTGTGTGATGGAGAAAGCTGCAAGATCTGTGTCGAGAAGTGCCCGATGAGAATACTCACCCTAACAGAGAAAGAAGCAACTCTTCAGTGGTCCATTTCTACACCGGAAAAAAAGCACAAGAAGAAATTCTTCGGCAATCTGCTCGAAGAAGTCATCAAGCCAGCACTCTGCTCCCACTGCACAGCCTGCTCCGCGATCTGC
>JASKJN010000031.1 GCA_030153385.1 Archaeoglobaceae archaeon | reverse complement strand
ATGTGTGATTATCTCGGAATAGCAGTTACAAGGATAAATGCCATGCTTCTGGCTTATTCAATGAAGAATTCAGCCAAGAAAATTCCAGAAAACTTCATTGAAGCTGAGGAGCTTAGCAAGAGTTACAAAGCTGTGGTAATGGGCGGAACGTTTCCAGGGCATACAACGGATGCAACTTCCACCCTTCTTGCGGAGTTCGTTAATGCGGATCTGCTCCTCAACGCAACTTCAGTTGATGGCGTATATTCTGAAGATCCAAGAAAGAATCCAAATGCGAGAAAATTTGAAAAAATAACACCCTCAGAACTAATTAAGCTCATCTCAAGCTCCTCGATGGAAGCGGGAGCAAACGTTGTGATGGATCTGCTATCCGTAAAGATCATTGAGAGAAGCAGAATTAGGACAGTGGTTTTCAAAGGAGAGCCAGAGAATATTCTTAAGGCTGTAAGGGGCGAGAAAATCGGCACAATCATTGAGCCCTAAAATATCCTATCAGGGTTTAGAATAAAATTCGGGTCGAAAAGCTTCTTTATTTCGAGCATTAGTCTGAACTGTTCGGGGTAAAATTCTCTGAACTCATTCCTCTTAATAACCCCGATCCCGTGTTCACCGCTTATCACTCCACCAAATTCAACTGCGAGTTTTAAAAGCTCCTTTTTAAACTTTTGATAAGTTTTTTCCCATCCATCGTAGAGAAGAGGGTGCTGGTGGAGGTTTCCATCTCCCAAGTGTCCGTAGGTGATAAGTTCAATTCCATACTTTTCAGCAATTTTCTCGCTAATTCTCAAGTATTCTGAAATCTTCGCTGGAGGGATGCATACGTCAAGGATCTCGATTATTTTATCTTTTAAGCCGACGTAGATCTTTCCTCGCAATTCAAGAAGGTCTCTCTGTTCTCTTGGGCTTGCAAGAAATACGTCGATGGCTTGGTGATTGAATGCGATCTCTGAAGCCAATTCCGCTTCTTTCTCCTGCTCAAATATCGCAAGGATGTGAGCTGAACCCTCTCTGCTCACCCATCTTTTCCCACTAACCTTTTCTCCGATCTCAACCGCTCTCTTTTCCAAGAATTCCATTGCCATCGGTGTCACGTGCATTGAAGTATCAATCGCAAAATTCAGCGCATCTTCAGTGCTCCGGAATGGAATTGCGAGCATGGCCATTTCCTTCATAGGGGGTAAAAGCCTTATAGTCGCTTTTGTAATCACCGCAAGCGTCCCCTCGCTACCTGTTATTAGGTGAAGCAGTGAATAGCCAGAAGAATTCTTTAAGGTCTTTCCTCCAAGATTTAAAATTGTTCCATTTGGTAGCACCGCTTCAATGCCTAAAACGTAATTTCTCATAACTCCAAACTTCAGCGCTCTCACACCACCCGCGTTTGTTGCGATCATTCCCCCCACAGTTGCATTCTCAGCCCCCGGACGGGGCGGAAAGCTCAGCCCATGTTTTTCTGCACTTCTGGATAGTTCATCGAGTGTAACTCCCGCTTGGCAAATCGCAACTCTATTTGCGATGTCTATTTCAATTTCTCGCATTCTCTCTGTAGAAATGACTATTCCCTTTCTCGTAGGGACACAGCCACCGCTTAGTCCAGTTCCACTGCCCCGGATGAATACCGGAATCTTTCTTTCATTCGCAAACTTCAAGATCTTTGAAACTTCTAAGGTATTTTTTGGCTTTACGACCACGAAATCCGCTGGCTTTGGTCTAACAGGCGTAGGCGTTTCATCGTAAGCATAGCTCTCGATCTTGTAGACTTCACAGATCTCTTCGAGCCCTTTGAACATCTCGATCCCTCAACTGGAATCTCCTCACATGCATGCAGTTTAAACATGTTACGATAACAGCGGACTTATTGATCCTCACACGAAATTTCCCGGCTTTGTAGGGATAAAGGCACTTCTTGCAGAAATAAAGCTTGTATCTCTTTGGAATTCGAACTCGGTATTTCATCGCAATCTTCTTTGATAGCTCCACGTATCTTCTGGCAAGTTCATAATCGATATTTTTAAACTTTTCAGCTTTCTCTATCAAATAAACCGCCCTTTCAAGTGCTAATCTCCTCTCCTTCTCCTTTTCTCTTTTGAGCACAGCAGAGATTACGACAAAGATAAATAACTTTACCGCTTAGACTCGCTATGAAGTTCAACGCAAGGAAGTTCAAGGAACTTGCAGAGAAGAACTTCGAAGACGCTTGGCTCAGGGGAGTAGAGATAATAGAATTAAAAGACCCGAATAGAATGTATCCCCGTCTTGGCTATTCGCACGGTAAGGAACATCCGATTTTCAAGACGATCGAGATGCTCAGAAAGGCCTACCTTGCCATGGGTTTTGAGGAGGTTGTAAATCCCATAATAGTTGAAGATGCGCATGTCAAAAAACAGTTTGGAAAAGAGGCTTTAGCTGTTCTTGATCGCTGTTTTTATTTAGCATCTCTTCCCAAACCAAATGTTGGAATTTCCTTAGACAGAATTGAAAGAATTAAGAGCATCACGGGAAAAGAAGTCGATGAAGAGGGGCTGAGAAAGATATTCCATACTTATAAGAAGGGGAAGCTTGATGGAGACGATCTGAGCTATGAGGTTGCGAAGGTTCTCCAAGTTGACGATTTAACAGCGATAAGGGTCATCGATGAAGTCTTTCCAGAATTCAAGGATTTGAAACCAGAACCAAGCAGGCTTACTTTAAGAAGCCATATGACTACTGGTTGGTTCATAACTTTAAGAGAGCTTGCGGACAAGCTTCCTTTGCCGATAAAGCTATTCAGCATTGACAGATGCTTCAGAAAAGAACAGGGAGAGGATGCGACGAGGTTATACAGCTATTTCTCAGCAAGTTGTGTGGTTGTTGATGAGAACGTTAGCGTTGAGGATGGAAAAGCGGTTGCTGAAGCCTTGCTGAAGCAGTTCGGTTTTGAAAAATTCAAGTTCAAGCCAGATGAAAAGAGGAGCAAGTATTACATCCCTGGAACGCAGACAGAAGTTTACGCATTTTATCCGAAGCTTCTCGGATCGAAGACAAAGTACAGCGACGGATGGGTTGAAATAGCAACCTTTGGCGTTTATTCGCCAACCGCTCTTGCGGAGTACGACATAGATTACCCTGTCATGAACCTTGGTCTTGGCGTGGAAAGGCTTGCGATGATCCTTTTTGGCTACGAAGATGTGAGGAAGCTTGTATATCCGCAGTTCTACGGGGAAATAAAGCTCAGTGATCTGGAAATTGCGAGGACTATAAGGATAAAGGAACTGCCGAAAACCGCTACGGGCTTTGATATTGCGAAGAGTATTGTTATAACAGCGGAAAAGAATGCTAATGCGGACAGTCCGTGCAGTTTTCTTGCCTTTGAGGGTGAAATTTACAATAGGGAGGTTAAGGTTTTCGTTGAAGAGACTGAGGCAAACTCAAAGCTATGTGGGCCAGCATTTGCAAACGAGATCGTTGTTCACAATGGAAGCGTTTATGGAGTCCCAGAAACAGAGGAGTTCAAAAAATTGTTTGAAGAGGGGGTGCGATGCGGGATCAGATACATTGATGCCTTTTCTTTCCTTGCAGCGAGCAGGATTGAGGAAAATTCGATGAAAGGCAAGGAGGAAGTTGTAGTCAGGGTCAGGAACGTTGAAGGTCTTTCAAGCATAAACCTGAGCATTCAGGAAAACGTCAGGAATTACATACTGTGGAAAGGTGGAAAAATTGACGTGCGTGGCCCAATGTTCGTTAAAGTCCGTGCTCTATATCGGGATTAACAGTCTAAGATAGCCGATTAGTGGAATCCTGAGCTTCGCAACGCCAACTATCCAGTTTTCTTGAACTGGCTGAATTTTCTCAACCCCATTAGGGGTGCGTATCAAAGCCAGCTGGTCTGGAATTCTGTTTGCATCTCCCTGCGTTATGTATCCGCTGATCTCAGCCTTTTCATCTGTGCTTGAAAGCTTTCCACCACTTAGAATGGGTATATTATCAGAAGCATTCACGTACGCAATCGCTCTGTGTATTATTGCTTTTCCATGTCCATTTGGATAGTATACGATCACATCTCCGTAATCTCCGAAACTCTTGTAGCCAGTCTGCTCTCCCTCCTCCCATGTTTTAAGCCCAACCCTGTCGGGATGCATCAGAATTACGACGTCACCGGGCATAAGATTTGGTTCCATGCTCCCCGATTCGACTGCAACCATGAAAGGCCAGCAACCTGTTATGGCAATACCAACAACTATTATTAAACCAACAAGTGCGACAGTTGAGACCAAATCCTTTATGAACTCAATAACCTTAGCTTTTTCCATGAGTAAAGGGGGGCAGAGGGTAGTTAAAAATATCGACGCGGTCACAGTTGCTAAAAAGTTTCTCGTAAGAGGTTATAATATAAGTCCAAAAGCTGCTCAGCTCATCTGCTCCTCTGAAGATCCTGAAGCGGTTATAGAGGAGGTTTGCAAGGTAGCGAAAAGCAATTTCATAATCGGCGAGGAGGATGTGTTGAGCATAATAAATAATCTCAGGACTTCAAGTCGAAAAGAAGAAAAAAAGCAGACCGCTGAAGAAACAACGCAGAAGTTAAGGGTTTTAAAAGAAGTTCGGAACTCGATCGTGGAAGGGAAAGTTGAAGATTTCGTTGCATACTTTAATTCTCGCCTTGATAAGATCTCAAAAATATTCCGGAGCAGAATTCAGCCAACTCATATAAGAAATCTTGGAAGATTTAAAGGGGAAACGGTGAGTGTTGTGGGCATAGTTTCGAATGTTATCGAGCGTAAGGATCACTTTGTGATCGAACTTGAAGATCAGACTGGGAGTATTAACTGCATTGCAAATGGAAATAATATGGAGATCGCAAGGGAATTGCTTGGAGACGAGGTGATCGGCGTAACTGGGACTCTAAGGGGAAGTTCAATAATCGCAGACCGAATTATTCTCCCAGATGTGCCTATTAACGGAGAAAGGAAAGAGATCGATTTTGGAATCGTCTTCATTTCGGATACGCACTTTGGTAGTAAAGGTTTCCTCGAGAAAAACTGGAATAAGTTTGTCGAATGGCTGAACTGCGAAAGTGGAGATGATAAGATTGATGAGATAGCGGAAAAGGTAAAATACTTAATTTTGGCTGGAGACGTCGTTGATGGTGTTGGGGTTTATCCGGAGCAGGAAAAAGAGCTTGCAATCATCGATATATACCAGCAGTATGAATTCGCAGCCGAGAATCTCGATGCGATAAGAAAGGACATAGAGATCATAGTCTCACCTGGAAATCACGATGCAGTCCGCCAAGCGGAACCACAGCCACCATTGCCAAAAGAATTTGAAAGTCTGTTTCCAAAGAATACGACTTGCGTTGGAAATCCTGCTTATCTGGATCTCGATGGGGTGAAGGTTCTGGTTTATCATGGCAGAAGCCTCGATGACATAGTGACGAAGATCCCGAGATTGAGCTACGACGCACCGCACAAAGGAATGGAGGAACTCTTAAAGAGGCGTCATCTCTGCCCGCTTTATGGTGGGAGGAGCCCGATCGCCCCAGATAAAGAAGACCACCTTGTTATAGAAGATATTCCAGACGTAATACACAGCGGTCATGTGCATACATTTGGAATTGGCTTTTATAGAGGGGTCTTTTTGGTTAATTCCTCAACCTGGCAATCGCAAACGGAATTTCAGAAAAAGGTAAACTTGAATCCCATGCCCTGCAAGGTCGCGGTTTACATTGGCAATACGATCGGAAAATTGGACTTTAAGGGTGGTTGAATGGAACGCTACATCGTAATCAACTGGGATTATGCTGAGATGCTGTGTAGAAAGGTTGCACTGCAAGTTCTTGAAGATTCTTTTAAGCCCGAAAAAATCGTAGCCCCAGCAAAGGGTGGCTGGTATGTTTCTATGGTCTTGAGCGATTATCTCGGAGTTGATGCGGTTAGCATTGACTTAAAGCGGAAAGAGAAAATTTCTGCGAAGAAGGTTCTTGTTGTTGACGATTTTATAAATACAGGCAAAACTATGAAGAAGACTTTAAGCTGTGTTGTCGCTGAAGAGACCAAGACATGTGCACTTTTAATGCTCCAAAATTCAGAATTCGTTCCAGACTATTTAGGAGAATACGTTCCGGAGAACATCTGGGTGATCTTTCCTTGGAATTTTGTCGAAGATCTTTCAGCCTTAATTCTGAGCGTTCTTGAAAGGGGAGATCAGGATTACTATGAAATAAAGAATGCTCTCTTCTCGGAATTCGGGCTGGATCCGATAAACCTTGAGATTTCCCAGCCTTCGAAACTTGAGGAGGTATTAAAGATCTTGGAGAAGAGAAAGCTGATTGAAAAATTTGAGGAAGCAGGCAAAGTTTTTTGGAGGCTGAGAAAATGATCGGAATTATAGGAGGAACTCTCTTGCTCGAAAAAGATTTTCTGGAAGAGAAGAGAGAGATCGAAGTTAGCACTCCTTTTGGTGTTGCGGAGGTGGAACTGGGTTACTGGAAAGGTGCGAAGATTGCGTTAATTCAAAGACATGGAAAAAGGAAGAACAGACCCCCGCACATGATAAACCATCCCGCAAACTTTTACGCATTCAAGTCTCTGGGAGTGGATAAGGTAATCGGTCTCGGATCCGCTGGTTGCCTTAGGGAAGACATCCAAATTCCCGCTCTCATCATTCCCCACGATTACATTGACCTATTCAGCACAGCTACAGTCTTCAACGACTCTCTTGTTTACATTACTCCGGGATTTGATGAAGAACTGAGAAAAGTCCTGATTGAAACTGCTAAAGAATTCTCACCCTTACCAGTAATCGAAAGGGGTGTTTATTTCCAGACAAGAGGTCCAAGGCTTGAGACTAAGGCGGAGATAGCGATGATAAAGAATTTTGCAGATTGCGTTGGAATGACCGCTGGCAGTGAGGCGACTGTTGCGAAAGAATTGGGGATCCGCTATGCGGTGATATGCAGTATGGACAACTATGCTCATGGGATCAAGGGGGAAAAGGTGGATTATGAAGATATAGTGAGGAGAGCCAGGGAGAATGCGATGATTTGCCTTGAAGTTGTGCAGAAAGCGATTGAGAGGATTTGAAAATAAAGCTTAAAATTTTGAGGGATATTCATCATTCGAAGTTTCTTTAGAATGAATCGCATAGTTTTTAAATCTAATGTCTGAGTGCAGGCCATGAAAGTGCTCGTTGCAGAACAGATCAGCGATGAAGCTGTGGAACTGATGAGAAAAGAGGGTTTGCAGGTCGATGTGAAAACTGGGCTTAAGAAGGAAGAACTACTTGAGATAATCCAAGATTACGATGCTCTTATCGTTAGAAGCCAGGTAAAGGTTGATAAAGATATAATCGAGAGAGGTAAGAACTTAAAGATCATTGGAAGGGCGGGAGTGGGTGTTGACAATATAGACCTCGAAACAGCGAGCCGTCACGGGATCATAGTCGTCAACGCACCAGGCGGGAACACAATCTCAACAGCGGAGCATACTATTGCCCTTCTACTGGCTTTGGCAAGAAAGATTCCTCAGGCTTATCTTTCGATGAAAGAGAAGAAATGGGACAGAAAGAGATTCACTGGAGTTGAGCTTCGCGGAAAGACTGCAGGAGTCATTGGGCTCGGAAGAGTGGGGTTCGAGGTTGCAAAAAGGCTGAAGGCTCTTGAGATGAACGTTCTTGCATACGATCCCTACATTCCTCGGGAAAGAGCGGAACAGATCGGAGTTAAGCTGGTTGATCTGGAAACCCTTCTTAGGAATTCAGACGTCATAACCCTTCACGTTCCTAAGACAAAGGAGACAACAGGCCTAATAAAGAAGGAACAGATCGAAATGATGAAGAAAGGTGTGATGATTGTGAATACTGCAAGAGGAGGAATTATAGATGAAAAGGCACTTATCGAAGGATTACAGAGCGGTAAAATCGGAGGAGTCGCTCTCGATGTTTACGAAAAAGAACCTCCTGATTTCAACAGTCCGATCTTCAGCTTCGAGAACGTCATAACCACTCCTCATCTCGCAGCATCAACTGAGGAGGCTCAGCTTTACGTTGGACTGATCGTCGCGGAAGACATTATCAATTTTGCAAAGGGGTTACAGGTGAAGAATGCGGTAAACCTACCTCCGATAGAGCCAGCAGAATTCGAGTTCATTTATCCATATATGCTTCTTGCAGAGAAAATGGGCAAGATCGCAAGCGTCAGAATCGGGGGAGTTATAAGAACTGTAAAGCTCACATTTAGCGGTAAAATTGCGGAGAAGAACAAGGAATTCGTCGTAAGAGCTTTGCTGAAAGGACTTCTTGAGAAAACACTCGGAGCGGGTATAAATTTAATTTCAGCAAAGAAAATCGCTGAAGAGAGACACATTAAAGTTGAAACAAGCTCTATAGACAAAACTGAGAACTATGAGAGCCTTCTTGAAGTTGAAGTGGAAAGTGATGGAAAGAAGATCTATTTCGCGGGGACTTGCTTTGGAAAAGAATACAGATTGCTCAAGATCGATGTATACCACGTGAACTTCATTCCAAAGGGACATTACATCATCTCGCTACACGAGGACAAGCCAGGAGTGATAGGGCGTGTTGGAACACTCTTTGGGAAGAATGGAATAAATATTGCGGGTATGATCGTTGGGAGAAGCGGAGAAAAACCCGGCGGAGTTCAGCTCATGCTTCTTCTCGTCGATGATCCACCAACGGAAGAGGTGCTCAAGGAAATGCTGAAGCTCGACGGAATTATAGATGCAACCTACGTAGAGCTTTGATCTTTCGATTTTTAAGAAATCCATTATCGGTTTCTTTGGATTTCGGTATAATTTTTATATATTTTAGTAGACCACAATCAAATGACCGAAAAGTGGATCGAAAATCTGAGAACTCAAAAAAGAAGGTTGAATAGCTAAAAAAGAGCCAAAAATCGACATTGTAAACAGTCTTCCTTGGGTGAGTATCAAGCGGTTGGCGGATCAGTTCTACTGCGAACGCAAAGTAGATCTGGAGCTTAAATAAAGATTTGTATTAAGGTTCAGAAGTTCACAGAAAGGCAGATTTACCCTTCGTGAAAGTAGATCTGAAGCGTTTGATCGGGGAGATAGTCTCAAAAAGCCCTTAATTGCAAAGTTTAGCTGACTGTAGAAGTGCTTAAAGAGCTGGATCTCATTCAAAAATCAAAGAACATTTCTTCGGGATATAGAAAAATTGGTGCGGGTTGTATTCACTGGGTAAAAAAGAGAAGCCCACGGCCATCCCAAAATCGAAAGAAATGCGAAAGATGTGCCTATAAGCATGAATGCTTAAAAGCCTAAAAATTGTAAGCGGACTCAAGACTCTTGTATTTACTTATAAATTCTAGGCCTTTCTTCGTGGTTCTGTATTTTACTCTCTCTTCGCCATCGACTTTTTCGAGCATACAGTTGTTTACGAGTTCGTTTATGATCTCTTGGGCAGTTTTAAAGTTTAGGTTTGCAGAATAGACGATTTTTGTTATATTTACTCCCTCCAGAGTATTCGATATCGCCAGAATTTCTGAAATTATCTCATACTTGGATCTTCTCGGGTTCATACATTTCACAACAATGGAAATTAAACTTCAAAGTATTTATTATTTTCGGTTGATAATTATGTTATCATTATCATAGACGTAAAATCTTTCCCCATCCAAAACTGCAAACCTGTCTTCAGACTTCAAAATCGGCTTTTCAAGCTCGTAGGAAAGCTTTGCAAGGTCTTTAAGATTAGAAACCCTCACAACATCCGAATATTCAGGTAATTCGAGCGTATTGACGATCCTGTTTCTGAACTTCCGCTCGAAGCTCTTTCTCTCTCTTTTTGAAAGATATTCTGCAATATTGGACCTGTTGATGGCAATGAATGTTCCCAGTAAAAATACAAGGGCGACGAATTGGACTCCAAAGATCAATCGCGCATTTTTCACTTCGACTGGCAAGCCAAAAAAGCTCATTGTATTTACGAGGGTTAAGTTGCTGTAAAGAGCTCCTTTTTTACTCTTGTCGGGCTCTGAAAGGGATATGATCTTACCGTAGGCAATATTGGCGCTGTGGGTAAATTTCTCCTTCAATTCTTGCCCTAAGAATTTACCCTCCAAGCTCAGATCTGCAACAACCTTCAAATTGGGATCTCCGAAATCGTATTTTGTCTCATTCTCGATCTCTTTCCACATAAAGTTCGTCTTTTCCCAGTCAAGTGGAATCGAAACCTTGAAATTGGATCCGGAAAAGTTGCCCAAATAAGCTCCGATTTCTTTCTCCCATCCACCCTTCACCGGAGTCAACAGAAGGGTTATCTTATAATTACCCCTTATCTCTTCGGGTGTTGGAGAGAATGAATACGAGTAAATTAGCTCCATTCTTTTGAGAAGGGCGGAGTAAAGGGTGTTATCACTATTAATGTTCATTCTCTCGTATATCAGGTTGGGTTTAAGTTCAGCGGAGTAGTCCAAATGCCCGGCCTGGACATATTCTCCGTTTATAACCCTTTTTTCAACATAATCTGGAGAGAATAGCGTTTGAATAAAGTAAAAACCCGTAATTAGCGTTAGAACTATTAAAACTGCCATTATTGGCTTAATGAATTTATGTCTCTTTACCTTCATGAATTGACTCAACTTTTGGCTTATTATGGCTTGCTAATCAAAGCTACTTATCTGCCTTCCTTATTCGTATTTCTGATTTCTAATTAGATCAATTCTTTCTTCAATTTTTTTATTCCTCATCATAGTTCAAAACTTATGAGTGCTTTGCTATCTCCCAGAAGAAAATGCATTTTAGAGCATCTTTCAGAAAACGGGGGAGAAGCGAGTGTTGAGGAAATAATTTCAAGGATTCTGGCATTTGAAAAAAAGGAAAGAAACTATAAATCCAGAAAATCGGTTTATGTAAGCTTGATGCAGACACATTTTCCGAGATTGGAGAGGGAGGGGATCGTTAGGTATGATCGGAACAGCGGAAAGATCATCTTGATAAACCTCCCTGAAGGCTTGGATCTATACGCAGAAACCGTTGGTAAATTTGATGTTCCATGGAGCGTTTATTATCTTCTTCTGTCGATCTTAATGCTTTTCCTCGGGCTCTTCTTCCAGAACTTCGCTTTGGTTGTCGCTTCCACAATCTTCATGGTCAGCTCTCTAGTAAATATATTGAGCCAGAAAATAAAAATTAAGAGCGGTTAATGATAGATTGAACTGGCTTGATTCAGCTTAACTCGATGATTGAATGCAAATAACCATTTGCTTTGAAGACTAAAAATGTTTAACGGTCAGGGCTGTGAAGTAGCTCTTTGACCGTAAAAAAGAGGTGAAAAAATGCTTGAAAAGGGAATTGGAATACTGCTGTTGAGTGCAGCAGTGCTCGTAGTCCTCGGAATTGGGGCGGACTTCAGCGACTACACCGCACAGAGAAGTGTGCATATAGCGATCGTCGCAGATGACCAGGAATTCATAAACCTTGAGCCGATGCAACCCTACGCGTACATTAACGACGCGGGGATGCTCGTGATCGACTTCTCAGAGAACAACCCCAATTACGAGGGTGGAGGAAAGGGAATAAGCCCGAAGAGTGAATACAACTTCGATAAGGTCTTTGGCGTTTCGAACGATCTTTGGAGCAACGACTCGGAATACGGTAACATCATCGTTACAATAAGCTCGGACAATAGCAGTGTTGAGCTATACTGCAAGGACAATCCAGCAAATCCGACAGGAAATAGCTGTTACAGCAACTATATTGGTGGAATCAAAGCATATAACTCTGATACTGCCACAACTTCGATCATATTCTGCCTCGCTCCGGGAGATGTGAAGGAAATAGGAATGGATCTCACGGGACCAACTTCAGTAGCGACTGCGTGGCTCAATGGAACTCTCAGCATTCATGCGGAGCCAGACTACGACGGTGATTGCGGAGGTGCTGAGCCATGACGAAGCTTCTACTGCTTCTTGTCAGTTCATTGATAGCAGTCTCATTGCTCGGCCTTGGAGCGGACTTCAGTAGCTATGATGCGCAGAGAACCTTCACGGTTGCGGTTGTTGCAGACGATCAGGAGCTGATCGATCTAACACCAATCCAGCCATACGCATACATAAACGAAGACGGAAAGATCTACTTCGACTTCTCAACATACAATCCAAACTATCCTGGCGGTGGCGAAGGAGTGAGCCCGAACTCGACATATGCGTTCGACAAGGTATTCAAAGTCTCAAACGATCTATGGCCGAATGACAGCGGATATGAGAGTGGAATCTGCGTTCAGGTATCGGTGAGTGGAGGTGCTACTGGAATTTTGACGCTCTACTCCCTTGACGATGTCAGCGGTCACACTACACCAGCCAATGCGGCAACAACAATAAACATGTTCGTTAAAGGAGGAGACTACGCAGAAGTTGGCTTTGTGATCAACACGAATGGCTACACAGCTGGAAACATGTCTGACGGACAGATAAATGTGGTTGCACACTCAGGCAGCTGCGTGTGAACATGCTCGGAAAATTAGCATTATTAATTTTTTCATTTTTTGTTCTGCTTTCGGTATTTAGCCTTATCCTTAATGCTCCTCTTCTCATCGCCTACATAAAGTCGGATAGCATGAGTCCGACTCTCAATAAAAATGACCTTGTTTTTATAAATATATTTGATAGGAATTTTAACGAAGGCGACATAATTGTTTTCAACTCAAATGGGAACTGGATATGTCACAGAATAGTGAAAGATACTGCTGATGGATTCATAACAAAAGGAGATGCAAATATTGCAACGGATCAGTTTTCAGGCAAGCAAGCTGTTCTCGACTCAGAAATAATTGGGAAGATCGTAAGCATTGATGGCGATCCGATCAACATACCGCTCGGGAGTGGTGTTGAGACTGCGGAAAACGTTTTTGGAAAGAATAAGGTCTTAATTTTATTCATCTTTGCCTTGGGCGGGATTTTGCTCCTTAGTGGGGGAGAAAAGAGAAGAAAGGGGAAGAAATACCTGCGCATTAGAACTTCAACTCTGTTCATAGCTTCATCTCTCCTCATAATTGCTGTATTCTCGTTGGCAAATGTAATTGCATTTGAAAAGAGAGAGATAAGCTACGGAACAACTTCAGCGGGTGGTCTTCGGGAAGAATGGGTCTTGCCGGGGGAAGAGTTTTCGAGGCAGATCGAGTTTGAAAACAAAGGTTCTTATCCGTATTATTACGTGCTCTCCTCTGAAAGCCCGAATTTAAACATCGAAAATGGGGACTTCATACTATACCCGGGTGAGAGCAAGATACTCGAGATCCATGTGAAGGCGCCTGAAGATACGAATCTGCATACAGAGAAGATCATGGTGGCGAAATATATACCTCTTCTTCCCTTAGAGGGCATCAGAGCATTAAGCAATTACCCATATCTGCCAGTTTTGGTGATGGATCTTGAAATTGCTTTAGTACTCGTCCTTATTTACTTTTTCGGTAATTTTGAGGGAGAAGTAATAAAAATAAGAAAGAGGTGGAGAAGTTGAGATTTTTGGCATTAGGGTTGCTTTTGCTTGTAACGATAATGGCATTTCAGCTAAACTCAGATTTTAACAGCTATTATGCTGTGAGAAGCAACCAGCACGCAGTAGTTGAGCCTGAAGAGGCATATGTCGGCTATTCTTGCGAGAAAGTGGTTGTTAAAGTTGGATGCTGTGGTAGTTCTGGAGCTGTGATCTTGAGGATCTACAACAATATGAATGAATCAATGCACATTCGCGTTGAGCTTGAGAATGAGATCGCTGGAATTGAGATCAGGGATGAGGAGTTCGATCTTGCTCCTATGAGCGTTAAAGAAGTTCTTGCAGAAATATCCCTTTCTCCGGGAACTTATAATGCTTCATTCAAAATCTATGCAGAATTCGAGAACGGGAGTGCGGAGATTTTCACGATTTGCTCCTCAGAGATCACAGTCGAAAGCCCGGGGCAGATGATAAGCAAGGTGTTGCTCAGCGGTAAAAAGGTAGTGGAGACGCATACAAGGGAGAACTGGACTTTCATGATCTCTGTTGAGAACCCAAGGCAGAATTCCACGGTTAAGGACACGATTCCCGGGGAGTTTAACATCGTTTCATATTCCGCAACAACAGGCACTGTAACCATAAAAACGGTTGGAAAGGTAAAACAGATATTCTGGACACTTTCGGAAAGCGGAAATCTTACGATGACAATAGAGACTGCGTTGAATCCCGCGGGCAAGCAGGAGTTCACGTCTACCGGATGCTACTATCTAAACGAGGGGGCAGAGCTCGATGGAATGAAGACAGACTCAATAATTGTCTGCGCTAACGACAAATAAACTAATTTTTTATCGCTGAAGAAAAAAAGCTTATTTATTTTGTGAGAGGGCACACCAGATTTTATACCTATAAGAGAGATAAAAATTTGTAACAGGTTTTTAGCGAGCAGGCTAAGTTTATATATTCGAAAGCCTTACATTAATTATGGTAAAGACAAACTCTGATGGTAAGTTAAGTCTTGACATGCTGATCGGGTTGTCTATATTCCTTGTCACCTTCATCTTCATAGCTCAACTTTTGCCATCTGTTTTTGCGGATGTGAGGAGAGAGATAACTTTGGCTCATGAAGCTTACAAGGTCACGGTGATGCTTTCTGAGATGCGTGGAATGTGGAGCGATGGAATGAACAGCGGAGTGGACTGGGAGAATAGGCAGATATGCAATGATGCAATAACCTTCCTTCCCGGTTTGTCTGAAGGTGAACCAGATTTTCTTAGCCTCGAAAAAGTTTTGAAATTCAATGAATTCGCAAATCAATGCCCGGAGAAATTCAGAAAAGCGCTTGGCTTGGATGTCAGCAACGTTCGTTTCCATGTTTCGATAGAGTCTTTTAGCTCAACCTCATACAAAAGAATACCTGTAAAATACAGAGAGGGAGATAATGTCAGAAATCTGCTCGATGCTGGCTATCCCTTGCCTGAAGGAGGT
>JASKJN010000030.1 GCA_030153385.1 Archaeoglobaceae archaeon | reverse complement strand
GAAAGAAGCGGTTGCTACGATAAGTCATGACAAAGACGAATGGGAATAAAATTTTTTGATTCTTAGCAAACTTAGTTCTAAATGAATTACTTTCACGACAATCACCCCTCCGCTCTTTTACTCTTAGAACATCAATTCTCAATCTCGATTGGAATTTTTAACTCTTTTTTCAACCCACTCTTTTTCCAATCTCTCCAATGGTGAGCAGAAAGATTTATTAATACCTTTCAAGTATAATTATAAAAAGGCGGCGGGGTGGATGGATTGATTTCGGAAAAAATAGAGCTGGATAAGGTCCTACAATTAATAAGGAGGGAAATAGAGACATCTGAAGTTGCAAAAAAGATTTCAGAACTTGATTCGAAACTCGTGGAGCTTAGGAAAGCTGTAGAGGGAATTGTAATTGAATTAACGTATATCAAGAGTGAGCTTAAGGAGTTGAGAGAGAACAGCAAGGGAAAAAGAGATTTTACGCAACAAAAAGAGGGTGAAAAAATCCTTGAAAAAATTGAGAAGCAGGTAAAGGCAGAGGAGACAAAGGTTGACGTGATCAAGAGAGAAAAAGCAGAAATTGAGAAGAAGGCGGAGAAAATTGAGGAAATCCAGAGAGGAGATGATAAAGATTTAATAATCTGCGATTGAAATGCATGTTGCAAGGATATGCCTAAAAAACTTTAAGTCTTTCAGCAAGAAGGTAGAGATCCCACTATATCCCGGCTTTACAGTCATAACAGGGCCAAATGGTAGCGGAAAATCAAATATAATCGATTCAATTCTTTTTTGTCTTGGTCTCTCTACGTCAACAAAGCAGTTGAGAGCTGAAAGACTTCCAGACCTCGTCTCCAATGGTAAGAAGGAGGCAGAAGTCTCGATCACTCTTGGAGATGACGGTAAGAAATATGAAATAACGAGAAGGATAAAAATAACTGATAAAGGGCACTATAGTTATTACTACCTCGATAACAAGCCAGTGAGCTGGACAGAGGTGCAGAATTTACTTTCTCAGCTTGGAATTTACAGCGATGCTTATAACATAGTGATGCAGGGTGATGTGACGAGAATTGTGGAAATGTCTCCTGTGCAGAGGAGGAGGATAATAGAAGATATAGCAGGGATTTCTGAGTTTGATGAAAGGAAAGAAAGGGCTTTGGAAGAGCTCGACAGAGTTAGAGAGAACATAGAAAAGATCGAAGCGGTCATAGCTGAGGTCGAGGTGATGCTAAAGTCTCTTGAGAAGGATAGAAATGAAGCTCTACGCTACAAAGAACTAATGGTCAAAAAAGCGGATGTTGAAAGACAGATAAAGGCTCATGAATTTAATTCAATTAAAACTACAAAGGAAAAACTAGAGAAGGAGATTGAGAAGATTGAGAGAGAGAAAGATAGGCTTTATTCCCTATTACCCGAGATCTCCAATAAGATTTTTGAAACAAATGAAAAGCTTAAGGAGATAGCCAGTGAGATATCAAAGTTTGGAGACGAGAAATTGAGCGAGATCCAGACTGAAATTCTGAGATTAGCTTCAGAATTGGAATCGATAAGAAAATCCGAAAAGATCTATGGAGAAGAAATCTCAAGAATTGAGGAGGATGAACTTCGCAAGAAGGGTGATGCTTTAAAACTGAAAGAGGAGCTCGATGCTGTAAGAAAAGATCTTGAGGAAGAAATTCTAAAGAAGGTTAGCATTGAAGAGGTTGTTAGGGATCTCGAGGAAAAACTCAATTCTTTAAAGCAAAGGCTTGAAACAGCGGACAAAAGCTATCAGGAGTTGAAAAACAAGCTTATAGAGAAGAAAGAAGAGCTTGAGAAATTGAGAGATGAAAGAAACAAGCTCATAGCTGATAGAGATAAACTTCTTGAGATTGTAAGAAGAATTGAGATCGAGATCGAAGATGCGAAGGCAGAGAAGGATCGTGTCTCCTTAAAGCTTGAGGAAGAGAAGAGAAGGTTGGAAGAGCTCTCAGTAGAATTGCTGAAGAAGGAGCAGGAGCAGAAAAGTCTCAATTCTGATTTTTTGGAACTCGACAAAAAGCTATTTTCACTTCGCTCAAAACTTTCTGACGTTGAAGAGGAGTCAAAGAAAAAGGAGGTTGAGCTGGCAAAAATAAAGGCAAAGATCTCCACTTTGCAAAGTTATTCAAAGCCTGTGGAGACTATACTCAATGCAAAGGAGAGGAGAGAGCTTGCAGGGGTTTTCGGAACTGTTGCACAGCTTGGTGAAGTTGATGAGAAGTTTGCTAATGCGATCGAGTCCGCTATAGGCGGTGCACTGCAGTATATCGTTGTTGAAACGGAAGATGATGCAGTAGAGGCCATAAAATATCTAAAAATGCTTCAGGCTGGAAGGGCAAGCTTCATTCCGCTGAGAAAAATTAGAGATTTTAGAGTCGATCTTGATAAGGAATTGCTGAGCGAGAAGGGAGTAATAGACTATGCGGTCAATTTGATAAAATGCGATAAAAAATTCCTTCCAGTTTTCAGGTTTTTGCTCAGAGATACTCTCGTTGTAGACACTATTGAGAGTGCGAGAAGGTTGATGGACAGAAACTTGAGAATCGTAACGCTCGATGGAGATCTCGTCGAAAAGAGCGGTTTAATGTCTGGAGGGAGTAGAGAGAGAAGGGGTTTGCTAATCTCAAAAGAACTTCTTGAAAGGGAAAGGGAACTTTCAGATGAAATTCAGGAGTTACAGCGGGAGAAGGAAAAGATCATAGCTGAGCTGAGTGGAGTTGAGGAGAGAAGAAGAAATCTAAGGGCTAAATTAGATGAGATCAACGCGAAGATTCAGGAGATCAGGGAAGATCTGAGAGTTTTGGAAGAAAGGCTCAGGGGATACGATAACCAGATCAATGAGTTAAACAGAAGAATTGACTCGAAGAACGCTGAAAAGCGGAGTAGCATAGAAGAGCTGAGGAGAGTCAGTAACAGCATTTCAGAGATCGAAAGGAAAATAAAGGAGCTTGAATCATTTGTAAGGGAGATCGAAGGAAAATTAAAGGAAAGTGAGATACCTGAGATCCTATCCGAGCTTGAACGGGTTAAAGAGGAACTTTCAAGAAATAGAGAGATTCTTATCTCTGTAGAAAAAAGGATCGAGAATTTCGATTTTCAGAAATCCCAGTTAAGCAAAAACCTCGAGGTTCTAAATTCGGAAATTGAGCAACTCGTTAAGAGAAAAAGTGAGCTAAGGCTGAAGATCGAGGAAGGTAGAAAGAGGTCAGAAGAGATCCACCAGAGAATAAGAGTTTTACGAGATGAGGAAAAGAGCCTAGGGGAAAAAGTAAAGGAGCTTAGGGAGAAGCGGGATGCGCTGATCTCAGAGCTCAGAAAACTTGAGGAAGAGAAAAGCAAAACGGATTTTGACTTAAGGAGGTGCGAGGACCGACTTTCAACGCTTAATGAAAAATTGGCAAACGTCTTGGAAGAGCTTAAAAAATTTGAGGGTTTTGAAGTGCCAGAAACTATTCGAGAACTCTCAGATTTGAATAAAGAACTATCTGATATTCAGGAAGAATTATCAAAGTTTGGGGAAGTTAATTTAAAGGCTATACAGGACTATGAGAACGTTAAGGCGAGAAGGGATGAGCTTGTTGAGAAGAAGGGAATTCTGGAGAAGGAAAGAGCGGAAATAATAGACAGAATAGAGAAATACGAGAGAAGAAAGAGAGAAGTCTTTTTCGAAGTCTTCAACGCAATAAATAAGAATTTTGGGGAAATATTGGCAGAGCTCGCTGATGGAGAGGGTGAATTATTCCTCGATAGCGATGATGTTTTCAACAGCGGGTTGCACATGAGAGTCAGATTAAAGAATAAGCCCATGCAAAGGCTGGAGGCTTTGAGTGGGGGAGAAAAGAGTCTTGTTGCTTTGTCACTGATCTTCGCGATTCAGATGTTCAAGCCAGCACCTTTCTACGCATTCGATGAAGTTGATATGTTTCTTGACGGTGTTAACGTGGAGAGGGTTGCGAAGATGATAAAGAAACGTTCAAAATCAGCCCAATTCATCGTAGTGTCTCTCAGGAAGCCAATGGTTGAAGCAGCAGATGCGGTGGTGGGTATAACTTTGGGAGGTGATAACTCATCGATCGTAACGGGAATCAAGCTGAATTCAGAGATCCAATCGAAATCCTAATTGAGATGGCAAAAAAGGGAGAGATAGATCCCTGGAATGTCGATGTAATTGATGTTACCGATAAGTTTCTGAAAAGACTTGAGGAGGCGAAAAGACTTGATTTGAGAATTTCTGGAAGGGTTCTGCTCTATGCGGCAATTCTTGTAAGAATGAAAGCGGATGCAATAGCTCCACAGCCACCACCGGCTGAAGATGATAGTGACGTGGAGATAATAGAGTGGGAGGAGCTTGAAAGTGAGGAAATAGACGAGATTAAAATAGAAGACATTTTGAGAGCGCAGAGAAGGAGGATAAGGAAAATAAATACGCTGAAGGATCTAATTGAGGAGTTGAGAAAAGCGGAAGCAATTGAAAAGAGGAGAAAAAAGAGGAGGAGCGGGGAGATTCTGGATGTTGACGTTATCACATCTATTCCGCACGACGAGAGCATGGAAGACAGAATAAGAAGGGTTGAAGAAAAGATCATGAAACTGCTGCAGAAAAGCGACTTCGTTACTTTGTTTTCGATTGTAGATAGCAAGGAAGAGCTGATAGATCATTACATCTCCTTACTTCATCTCGTCTCGAGAAAAAAGTTCCAGATCTTGCAGAAGGAGATTTACGGCGATATTGAGATTCGCCTTTTTGGAGGAAATTAGTCGCGAATCTTTTTACTTCAAAAACTTTAAAGTTCTGAAAAACTGCTAAAGCATATTTTTGCCATTCACAACCAATCAGAGAATTGTTTGTAGAATTTGATGGTTTTGTACCATCGTTTTTTTACGAAAATTGTATGGGGGTCGGGTTTTGACGCAACCCATGACTGGGCATGGAAGTGGGAGTGGGAAGTCCCATAAGAACTCTATACTGGAATGGCTTAGAATTTTTCTATGGCACTCACTCCAATTTCAGATCTAAAAGCCTTTAGATTAGCCACTTCAGCTATTTAAAATGAAATGGGAAACGCTTCAAGCGCAATATAAATCCAAAACCGTCCAAACCTGTGGAAAGCTAAAAAAATTCATTTAATTTAAAATTGCAACTTTTTAAATCTCTCTTCCTTATCTAGGTACTTTTAGAATCTTTTTACACCCCTTCCATGAGAAATAAAGGGGGGTGTTTTAGGATAAAAGTTTATGGTAATATAGAAAATTTTTTAAACAAGAAAAATTTGTGGTAGACATGGGCGAAGTTGTGCACGTTGTTGCAGTGACATCTGAGAGTTCACGCGTTCTTGACAGCATCAAGTCAATTGGCTATCCAATCCATAAAGCGTATATTGTCTATAGAGAAAAAGACTCTTTGAGTGCTGTTGAGGAAGTTAATCGCGCGTTAAGTTCTCTTGTTGACTCGAAAATACTAAATTTTGAGGGAAAGAAGGTTTATCAAGTAGTCTGGGAGCTCCTTGGTGTTGTGAGGCAGGAAATCGAAAAAGGAAATTCCGTTCTGTTTAATATCTCGGATGCGGATCGTTCTCTCTGCATGGCCCTCATGATCTCCGCTCAGATCTCCAATAGCAAACTTTACTTAGGCTCTGAGAATGGTGCAACCTTTCTTCAAACACCCCCACTAAAAAAGGTTAATGGAGATAGAATAAAGATCCTGAAGGTGCTTGTTAATGAGGGGGGCTTGGTGGACTCAATAAACAGACTGATCGAGCTTGTAGATGGAAAAATTGAGGAACAGAAGAAATATATGGCTCAGAGAGCAAGGATGAGCTATCATCTAAACGAGTTAGAAGAAGACGGGCTTGTAGTAACGGAGAGAAAGGGAAAGAACCTAAAGATTTCCGTAACAGATCTTGGCAAAGCTTATGTAGTGATGTTCGGTTAGAGAAAAATATGCTTTCAGCCCTAATAGTTGCAGATTCAACCGAGTGGCACAATTACAAGGAGCTCGAAGAATGCCTGATCAACGACTACCATGTTGAGTATGCTGACAAGCTGAGCTCGGAACAATCAGAGTTGAGCAGGCTCGAATTCACTCATGATATCTTTTTTTATCTCAAAATACCAGAAACAAGTGAAATTTCTGCCATTTCAAGACTTTTGAAAAGCAAGATCTTCATATTCCATGTCAAAAAAGATTGCTTCTCACCTATTCCACTCAAAAATGAGCTTTTACCGGTTGCGGAAAAAATCCTGCTCAAAGCAAGCGCTATGAAGGGAAAATTGGAGTATTTCAGGGGAGTTGATGAGATCTTAGTTTTAAAGGCACACCACATAGAGCCAAAAGACACTTGCGAGGTTATTTTGAACGGTAACAAGGACTCAAAAGCAATGCTCGGCGACATCGTATTCAGGGCGGGAAAGAATGTGGTTTTTGGCGTTAGAAAGAACAATATCGTTGCCTTCTCAGCAGACATCTTTTCCAATGAATGCCTGAGGCAGGCTCAGAATGGCATTTTTTTGAAGAATCTGCTATCTGATATGGTGACTGGTGTTGAATTCTGCTGAAACTGAAACAGCAAAAAGCAGAAGTAGTTATTTATAAAATCAAAAAATTTAAATTACTTGAGCCAGGGGATTAGTTTTCTCATCTCCTTCCCAACGACTTCTATCGGATGCTTTGCTTCCATTTCAAGCAGTTTGTTATATACAGGTCTTCCAGCCATGTTTTCAAGGATCCACTCTCTTGCGAATTCACCGTTCTGGATCTCTTTCAGAATCTTCCGCATCTCATCCTTTACAGCGCTTGTGAAGATCCTCTTTCCTCTCGTCATTCCTCCATACTTTGCGGTCTCGCTGACCGCTCTCCACATGTTGAAAATGCCCCCCTCGTAAATCAAGTCTACAATCAGTTTCAGCTCGTGCAGAACTTCGAAGTAAGCGACCTCCGGCTGATATCCTGCCTCTACAAGAACCTCAAATGAGTTCTTTATCATCTCAGCGACTCCACCGCAGAGATCAACTTGCTCTCCGAAGAGATCAGTCTCCGTCTCTTCTTTAAAGGTTGTCTCGATAACGCCAACCCTTGTCGCTCCAATTCCCTTGGCATAGGCCAAGGCGATCTGCAAAGCCTTTCCGCTTGCGTTCTGTTGAACAGCGACGAGTGCTGGGACTCCCTTGCCTTCGACAAACATTCTTCTCACAAGCGGTCCTGGACCTTTAGGTGCAACCATTATCACATCCACGTACGGAGGAGGGACGATCTGGTTGTAGTGTATGTTGAATCCGTGTGCAAACAGGAGCGCTGAACCCTCTTTAAGCTTCCCCTGAACGAATTTCCGATAAACCTCTGGCTGGACCATATCTGGAATGAGCATTGCGATCAGGTCTCCTTCAAGGTCTTCAAGCCTTACAGCTTTAATTCCATCCTTTTCAGCTTTATTCCAGCTTTCTTTGTCCCACTCAGGCAGAGCAGTGACAACATCCAATCCACTGTCGCGCAGATTAAGCGCGTGAGCATGTCCCTGGCTTCCATAACCAACTATGCAGATTTTCTTCCCCTTCAATAGCTCAAGACTTGCATCCCTATCGGTGTAGATTCGAGCCATGATCTCACCCTCGTCCGCTATGATGCTCGGCCTCATATTTTTTTTGCTAAGATCCTAATCTCTTGAAGACCTTTCGTACACTCAACTCCAAAACCTCTCTTTTTTAGCTTCTCTGCAATTTCTTCACAGCTTTCAAATGCATTCCAAGATTCCTCTAAGTGTTCCGCATACTCTTTAGAAATGATCTTTTCAAGCAGAAGCCTTAAATTCCTTTTTATAATCTCTGGTGCATCTTTGTTCAGGTCAACAATGTATACAACCCCACCGTTCTTTAGCACTCTACTTGCCTCCTCTAAGGCTGAATCAATTTTGAGCTCGTGAAGGGAAAAGCAGAAGGTTATGAGGTCAAAAATACTGTGTTTGAAGGGCAAAGATGAAGCTTCACACCTGATTCCCCGCGAGAATCTGCACATCTCAAAAGACGCGTCTACACAAATTATTTTTGACTCTGGAAATAAAATTTTCAGTTCTTCCGCTAATATTCCCGGCCCGGAGCCAACGTCAAGAATGTATTCTGCACTCCGAACACTCTTTTTGATCTCTAGCCCGAGCAAGAAATAAAACCATCTATTGCTGATGCTCCAGGAATGGTAGCTTTTTACAACATCATCCCACACATTTGATTTTTTTATTTGCAAAGATATAGCTTTTTCTTTCGTATGATAAGAATTAGCCATTTTTAGCTGGAAAAGCCGTCTAAAGCGATCTTGGATTGATTGTGGCTGATGGAAGAAAGAGGGACTTTTTGAAGTAAGGTCATCTAAAAAAGAGCCCTTTAGATTCGTAATACCACAATAAGAATATTCCACCAATTTAGATTTGGGAGTCATTTTCGTTATTTCTGAGTATGTAATCGGATCCGAAATTCTCAATCCGATAGAGTTAAATTCACTCGAAACTTAGCAGGGTGAGATGAAAGAGGAAGATAGTAGGTTAATAATCAAAAGAACAGGTTATCCTTCGGTGGGGGAAATCGTAGTTGGAACTGTCACGAGAGTCTTGGATTTTGGCGCTTTTGTATCACTGGACGAGTATGAAAATAAGGAAGGAATGGTGCATATAAGTGAAGTCGCGTCGGGATGGATCAAGGACATAAGGGAACATGTAAAGAAAGGGCAGAAGGTGGTATGCAAGGTATTAAATGTTAATCCGAAGAGAGGTCACATTGATCTCTCCATTAAGGACGTTAACGAGAGGCAGAAGAGGGAAAAGCTACAGCAGTGGAAAAACGAAATGGCTGCTTTTAAATGGCTTGAAATTGCAAACCAGAAGGTAAATCTCAGCAGGGAGGAATTGGTAAAAATTGGGAGAAAATTGTTAAAGGAATACGACTCAGTCTACTCTGCATTCGAAGAAGCAGCATACGAGGGATACGAGGTCCTTTTGAAGATAGTTGGAGAAGAATTTGCGAAAGCAATGGCTGAAATTGCACGGGAAAACATAAAGCCAAAGAAGGTAAAAGTTCGTGGAATATTCGAAGTCAAATTTTTCCAGTCTGACGGAGTTGAAAGGATTAGAAAGGTTTTCTCCGGGATAAAGCCAACGGATAATGCGAAAGTCGATATGGCCTACATTGGTGCTCCGAGGTATAGGATCGTAATTGAGGCGGAGGATTACAAGGTCGCTGAGAATGCTCTAAAGAGTATCGTCGAATATGTTCTTAAGACAACCAAAAAGCTGGGCGGAGAGGCAAAATTCGTAAGGGAGGCTGTATGAGGGCGCTGATCAGAAAGTGCATTAAGTGCGGTAATTACACGCTAAAGGAAATGTGTCCGAGATGTGGAGGAGAAACCAAGATGGCAATTCCTCCAAGGTTTTCCCCAGAAGATCCCTACGGGAAGTATAGGAGGATGTTGAGAAAGGAGAGAGGATTCTTTTACAAAGGGTGAGTGAGATGATAAAAAGGGTGGACGTTAGGTATCTGAAAGAGCCAGAAAGTTGTGGTTTAAAAAATCCGGTATTTATAGAGGGTCTTCCCGGAATAGGCCATGTAGGAAAACTCGTTGCGGATCACTTGGTAAATGAGCTTGGGGCGGAGAAAGTCGTGGAAATTTACTCGCACCACTTTCCACCTCAGGTAATGGTTCTCGAGGATGGAACGATAAGAATTCCGAAGAACGAGGTTTACTGTTGGAAATCAAACGGATCCTCTCCAGATCTTCTGATCCTCGTCGGCGATTTTCAGAGCATAAGCAACGAGGGGCATTTCGAGCTCGTAAACGCTTACATAGAAATTGCTAAGAGGTTCGGAGTGAGGAGAATATACACTCTCGGCGGTTATGGTCTCGGTAGACTGGTGGAAGAGCCATACGTCGTTGGAGCGGTAAATTCAAAGGAGCTTGTGGATGAAATGAGCAAATTTGGAGTTAAATTCGAACCTGGAGAGCCGGGAGGAGGAATAATAGGTGCTGCAGGCCTTTTGCTGGGTGTAGCAAGGCTCGAGAACATAGAAGCGGTTTGCTTGATGGGCGTAACTTCTGGTTACATGGTCGATCCAAAGAGTGCAAAGGCGGTATTAGAAGTCCTTTCAAGAATTTTGGGGCTTCAGGTATCTTTTGAAGCTTTGGAGAAAAGAGCGAAGGAGATGGAGAAGATCATAGCACAGATCAAGGAAATGCAGGAACTTGCGGTTCAGCAGTGGAAGAGCGATGAAGATCTGAGTTATTTCAGATGAGGTTCTGGGAGATCGATTTTGCGAGGGGAATAGCAGTAATTCTGATGCTGATTTTCCACTTATTTTTTGACGCATATTATTTTGGCAAGTTTCCGCTTGAAGGCATATTCTGGTACATTTTTCCTCGTTTCATAGGAGGCATGTTCATATTTATCTCGGGCTTCACTTTCAGCATTGCTTACAGGCGACTGAAGAGGTCATTTTTTGAAAGAATTTTGAAGCTTTTGCTCGTTGCTTCAGGTATTACTCTCGCAACTTACCTATTTGCACCTGAAAGAGTTGTTGTTTTTGGAATCATTCACTTTTTCGCCTTAGCATCAATTTTGGGCATACTCTTCATAGGAAAGCCTTTTTTAAGCCTTTCAGTCGGCATTCTTTCGTTGTTCGCGAATCTTTATGTCTCGGAATTTCGGACAAAGGAGCCTTATCTGCTCTGGTTGGGCATAATGCCCTCAGGCTTCCAGACACTCGACTACTATCCAATGATTCCCTGGTTCGGCGTTTTTCTGATCGGAATGTTCTTCGGACACTATTACAGTAAAAGACCTTCAATTTACAAAGAAAATCCAATAAGCTTTCTCGGAAGACATTCGCTGGCGATTTACCTTATCCAGCATCCGGTGATAGTCCTCATTCTACACCTTTATTACGGAGACATAGTGGAGAGGCTGTTCATCGGTTCTCATTTTATTTCTAACTAAGATTCAGCTCATTTTCGGAGAAACTTTCTAATCGTGAACGCGTAGGGGATGATAATTGCCAGAAGAACAATTAAAGAAGCTATCAGCACTTCCATGAACTCAGTCCTCGATTTTCTTTAAAAACCTTACCATGTTGATCCAGTGGCTACCCATCCAGTATAGCTTTTTGCACTTTTCGCAGAACCAGAGCTCGTATCTTTCGAGCATATCCGCAGGAAGTCCTTGCTCTTTCAGAACTTCCAGTGCCTCTTCTTTGCTCGGAATCCTCAGCAAACTGTTGCAGACGCTACAGCGATCCATTACGATCTGGAATTTGACACCAATACTCTTGAGCTCCTTCATCTGTTCTGCAATATCGTTTGATCTCACGAGAAAAACCTCTCTTCCAATCTTTTTGGCCTTCTCGAAAAGCCTTCTATCCTTTGTTAGCAAAATCCTGTCCTCAAAGTTCTTCAGCAGAAACTCGTCCTCGTCCTCAATTTTGAAGTCTCCCACGTAGAGAGTGTCGTAACCGGAAATTCGAAGCCATACTGCAAGCTTTCCAAGCATTCTGTCACAGATAAATTTCATCTCCACCATCTTGGATCTTTTCTTGACATCAGAGACTCGTAGATTTTCTTACCCACTTCCGTTTTTAATTCCACATTCTTTGCAAATTCGATAGCATATTTATTCATTACAGAATACTCGACAGCCTGGAAGGCGAGTTCAAGCATATCCGCATCTTCTACGTATTTTTCAACATCTGAGAAATCGATTTGGAATTTCATCATCTCGTTTTCGAGCTTCTCTTCATCAACTTTCACGTATCTTTTGGCTATTTTATGAAGATCAGTAGTCCTGCTCTCGTGCAGATCGTGGATCAGCCCATAAAATGCGGCTTTCAAGCATCTCTCCAGCCCTTCTCCGCTTTTCTCAGCGAGAAGAAATGCTATTATCGCAGTCCTGAAACTGTGTTCCGCAACGCTTTCAGGATTCTCAATTCCGATCTTTAGCCACCCAGACCTTGGCGTCAACTTTAGACTGCCGACTTCATGCAAGAACTTTACGGTATCTTCCATACAATTATTAAGCTCGCAGGACAATAAAGTTTATGAAGAACTGGAGAGTAGTAGGCATAGACGACAGTTTCTCTAAGGACTTTTGCTGTATTGTGGGCTGTGTTATGAGTGGAAGAAGCGTTGAAGGATTCATGTATAACGAGATCACGGTAGACGGTCTCGACTCAACTGAAGGTATTATCAGCATGCTGAAGAGATCTAAGTTTTTCAATCAATTGAAGTGTGTATTTTTGAACGGGATCACTTTTGGCGGGTTCAACGTGGCGGATATTTCCGAGATCTATGCAAGAACAGGAATACCTGTCATCGTCATAATGGGCAGGAAGCCAAATATGGAGGAATTCCGCAGTGCTTTGAAGAATCTGAGCAACTATGAGGAGAGAATTGCAATAGTTGAGCGTGCGGGAGATATTTACAGATTCAGAGACCTATACCTACAGCTTTCGGGCTTGAACTTGGAAGAAGCTGAAAGGATCGTGGAGGCAAACATTCTGAAAGGAAAAATTCCTGAAGCGTTGAGAATAGCGCATCTGGTGGCATCAGCAATAGTGCATGGAGAGTCAAAGAACCGTTAAACCGTTAATCGGAAATTTTATATTTATGAACAAGATCATATGCTATGGATGGAACTTACGACTTGATGTATAACCCGCTCTTTATCGTTACAGTTCTTGTATTTGGTGGCCTCATTGTTGGTTTTGCAGGATATAAGCTGTTCAGACTTTATAGCGCAGTAATTGGATTTGCTGTTGGTGTCATATTGGGTTATTACGTCTCTTTGTTCGTTATTGGTGAACCCTCTTTATGGATCTACTTTGCAACTGGAGTCGTATTGGGCATTATTTTCTGGTTATTCTACAGAGTCGGTCTATTCCTCACCGGTTTGATCATTGGATACATGTTCCTTAGTTCTTTGTTGCCAGAGAAAACTCTCTACGCCTACGTATTTGCAGTTTTGTGTGGTATCCTTACCCTATTCTTGGAGCGAGTTTTGGTTATTTTAATAACAGCATTTCTTGGTGCAACCGCAATTACAATTGCAGTTGAAATCCTCCTATCGGGAACAGGGGTCTATGAGTTTTTATTGGATCCGAGAAGTGCTCTTGCACTTGCGTTCTCATCTCTTTCTCTCTTCCTCCTCTGGTTTGTAATGGGCGTGTTGGGCATTGTCACTCAATTCGTTCTCACGAAGGAAACGGGTGAGGATTAAAAATAAAATTAGAACGGAAAGATTTATATTGCCACCTTGAAACTCAATAGCATGATTGGAAAGAAGATCAGACTGGAGCGGATAATAAACAGAAACACCAAGAACACCGTAATCGTGCCGATGGACCATGGAGTATCAATGGGCCCCATAGAAGGGCTTGTAAATCTGTCAAAGACGATCAATGCGGTTGCAGAAGGGGGTGCAAATGCGGTTATCCTTCACAAGGGAGTAATTGCCTTCGGTCACCGTGGCTATGGCAGAGACGTCGGATTGATCGTTCACTTGAGCGGTTCAACGAGCTTATCGCCAGATCCGAATGAAAAAGTTCTTGTTTGCACGGTTGAGGAAGCTATAAAGCTTGGTGCGGATGCGGTTAGCATTCACGTTAATATTGGAAGCAAGACTGAAGCTGAGCAGTTAAAGAATTTGGGGGAAATTTCCAAGATCTGTTCTGAGTGGGGAATGCCTCTTTTGGCGATGATGTATCCGAGAGGGGATAAGATCAACCAGTATGATGTGAAGGCGGTTAGCTTAGCTGCGAGAGTAGGAGCGGAGCTCGGTGCGGACATCGTTAAAACAAACTTCACTGGAGACGTTGAGAGCTTCAAGAAAGTTGTCGAGGGTTGCCCGGTTCCTGTTGTGATCGCTGGAGGCCCAAAGATGAGCAATGAAGAGGAAATTTTGCAGATGGTGAGAATGGCCATGGATGCGGGAGCAAGAGGTGTTGCGATAGGAAGGAACATATTTCAGGCGGAGAATCCGACAAAGATGACTAAGGCTATTTCAATGATCGTTCACGATAACGCTGAAGTCAAGGACGCCTTGGATTTGCTGAGAAGCTAACTGCTTTCCAGGTTTAATTCCCTGCATTTCAGTAACATAAATGGAATTTAATTTTCTAAGTTTATTTTTTGAATGAGGTGCGGGTTTCGCTTTCTCAAACTGCGCATAATTAGAATTTTAAATTGTAAAATTTGACTAAAAAAGAAAATTTTAAATACTTGTTTTCACACTCAATGATGGTGATAAAAATGAAAAACAAAAGCGAATTACCTGATTTCATTAAGAACAGGTTCTGGCTGAAGAAGGAATGGCCAAAGGATTTGCCAGCCGACGCCTATATTCCAGAGAAGCCCCTTCACGAAGTTATTGACGAGGTTTGCTTAAAATACGGAGACAGGACAGCTCTTGACTTCTATGGGTTCAGGATAACATACAGACAGCTGAAGGAGATCACAGATAGATTCGCAACTCTGCTTGCAAAACTTGGCGTCAAGAAGGGTGATGTGGTTGCGATATACGCTCCAAACTGTCCGCAGTTTATCGTTGCCTACTACGGGGCTATGAAGGCAGGAGCAACGGTTACCGCCCTTTCTCCGCTATTTGCTCCGAGAGAAGTCGAGTATCAGCTGAACGACAGCGGAGCGAAGGTTCTTGTAACTGTAGAACAGCTTTATCCGAATTTCAATGCAGTAAGAAAAAACACGAAGGTTGAGAAGGTAATTCTGGCAAACATAACTGGCGGAGAAGCCAGTGGCGAGGGTGAATTTATTGACTTCAGAACAGTTTTCGGTGTAACTCCTGTAGTTCCGAAAATTGAGTGGGACTTCAGAGAAGATGTTGCTGTACTGCAATACACGGGCGGAACCACAGGCTTGCCCAAAGCTGCAATGCTGACACATCAGAACGTAGTTGCGAACGCTTTCCAGCTAAAGCCTTATAATGACATTATACCCAACTGGATTTTCTCTTACAAGGTTATTAAAGAAGAAGGAGACTACTTAATATTGGACCTGAACGGACAGGAATACAAGACGATGAAAGATTATTACGAAAACAAGCGCGGATCCAGAGTCGCAATACTTCCTTGGTACCACATCTATGGCCAGAGTGTA
>JASKJN010000029.1 GCA_030153385.1 Archaeoglobaceae archaeon | reverse complement strand
ATAGTCATAAGAAGTGGTGGAGAGCAAAGACTGTCGAATTTTCTACCCTGGCAGACTGCTAACAGCGTTGCTTATTTCTGTGATGTCTACTGGCCAGAATTCAGAAAAATAGATCTTCTCAGAGCCATAAGGGAGTGGCAGAGGAGGAGAGCATGTCGAACAAGCTGATGTACGAATTTAAGAGGAAGCTCGAAGAGTTGGAAAGCTATCGCGGGAAGGGGACAGAACTCATAACTCTCTACATACCCCCAGACAAGAACATTGCGGATATAGCAAACCAGCTCAGGGAAGAGTTAAGCCAAGCCTCGAACATAAAGTCGAAACAGACGAGAACAAATGTCATAGCTGGTCTTGAGGCTGTGCTCAATAGACTGAAGCTTTATAGGAAACCCCCCGAGCATGGAATGGTGATACTCAGCGGTCTGGTGAATATAGATGGGAAAGAGAAGCACATAACCGAGATCATCGAACCTCCAGAGCCCGTACCTCTTTACAAATATCACTGCGACTCAAAGTTCTATCTGGAACCGCTAAAGGATATGCTCAGAGAAAAGAAGGTTTACGGACTCATAGTACTCGACAGAAGAGAGGCAACTATCGGATTGCTGAAGGGCAGGAGAATCGAGGTGCTCGATTACGATACTTCAATGGTTCCCGGAAAGCACAGACAGGGTGGTCAGAGCAGTGTTCGATTTGAAAGGCTCAGAGAGATTGCGATTCACGAATTTTACAAGAAGGTTGGAGAGATGGCCACAAATGCTTTTTTGCCACACAAAGACAAGCTTGTCGGAATTCTCATCGGTGGGCCTTCTCCAACGAAGGATGAGTTCTATCAGGGCGAGTATCTGCACCATGAACTGCAAAGGAAAGTTCTCGGTTTATTTGACGTAGGATACACAAGCGAGAGCGGGCTGTATGAACTTGTGGAAAAGGCAAAAGACTTGCTTTCCGAAGTTGATCTCGTCAGAGAGAGAAATCTGATGAACCGCTTTCTTTACGAAATTTCAAGAGACGGACTTGCAGTATATGGTGAGGCGGAGATAAGAAAATATCTCGAACTTGGAGCGGTTGACACATTGCTCGTTTCCGAAGATTTGCGACTTGAAAGGGTTCGATACCGATGTCCCACATGTGGGGCGGAGAGAGTTGTGACCTTGAAGGACAAGGCAGTTTCAAAGCAGATCTGCGAGAATGAAGGGGTAGAGATGGAGGAGGTTGAGAGAATCGACGTAGTCCTTGAGCTTTCGGAAATAGCTGAAAGAATGAATACGAAAGTGGAATTTCTTTCTACCGAGACTGAAGAGGGAGAGGTACTTTTAAAGGCTTTTGGCGGAATCGCTGGGATTTTGCGATACAAACCAAAGTAGGGATACCCAAACTTTAATTTTCTTCCTTGAATTGAAAGCAAAATTTATTTAACCTCTTGTTGCCCAAAAGCTATGGTATCGGTTGAAGACGTTTATCACGTCGCAAGACTTGCAAAGCTTGCGATTTCTGAAGCGGACGCCGAAAAATTTAGAAAAGAATTCGAGGAAATATTGGGCTATTTTAATGTTCTTGATGAGGTAAGTGAGGAAGTCAGGCCAACATTTCATGTTCTTGAAATCAAAAACGTTTTCAGAGAAGACATCCCGAGAGAGGGATTAAATCAGGATTTAGCTTTGCAAAATGCTCCCAGAAAGGAGGAAGGGTACTTTGTGGGTCCAAAGGTGGTTGAGTGAAGCTTTCCGAGTGGAGAATGCTGGTTGAGGAGCAGGGATGTTTTGAAATGGTTAGCAGATTACTTGAGAGAATAGAAAAAAGCAAGCTGAACGCATACATCACAGTTTGCAGGGAAGAAAGTCTGCGCAAAGCCAAGGAATACGATAAGGGGGAACTCAAGGGCAGACTTGCGGGAGTTCCAGTAGCGGTTAAGGACAACATAACCACCAAGGGAATAAGGACCACCTGTGCATCAAAAATGCTCTCAAACTACATTCCCGTTTTCGATGCGCACGTTGTTGAAAGGCTTAAAGAAGAGGGCGCGATAATAATAGGAAAAACGAACATGGATGAATTTGGAATGGGGACAACAACGGAAACGTCTTACTTTGGGGTAGTTAGAAATCCTTACGATCTCAGCAGAGTTGCGGGCGGTAGCAGTGGAGGAAGCGCTGCGGTTCTTGCAGGTGATGAGGCGGTTCTGGCTTTGGGCAGTGATACGGGCGGAAGTATAAGATGCCCTGCAAGCTTCTGTGGAGTATTCGGGCTAAAACCAACATACGGCCTGGTTTCAAGGTATGGGCTGATTCCTTATGCAAACTCCCTCGAACAAATAGGCCCAATGGCCAACAGCATCGATGACCTTGCTCTACTTCTCGAAGTAATTTCCGGAAAAGACGAAAGAGACTCAACGAATGCTGGAAGAAAATTTGAGTTCAGGGAATTCAAGAAATTCAGAATCGCCGTAATTAAGAATATGACCGCAGAAGAGCAGATCATGGACAGATTCTACGACACCTTAAGTGGTTTCGAGTACAAGGAAATCGAGCTACCATCGCTGAAGTATGCGCTGGCTGCATACTATATAATTGCCATGAGTGAAGCTTCATCGAACCTTGCGAGATACGATGGTGTGCGTTATGGGCATGCAGTCTCTGAACTGACTTCATGGGGAGATTACTTCTCGAGAGTAAGAGCTGAAGGCTTTGGAGAAGAAGTGAAAAGGAGGATCATGCTCGGAAGCTATGCACTTTCAGCGGGCTACTATGGAAAATACTATTTAAAGGCCCTGAAGGCAAGGACACTGATAATGGAGGACTTCAGGAGAGCATTCAAAGATTTCGATGTTCTCGTCTCACCAACTATGCCTTCACTGCCCTTCAAGATCGGAGAACTCAAGGATCCGCTGACGATGTACAAGATGGATGTGAATACAGTCCCTGTGAACGTCGCGGGCTTACCGGCGCTGAGCGTTCCAATTGGATTTATCAAAGGGCTTCCAGTTGGAATTCAAATTATTGGAAACTACTTTGAGGAGAGCAAAATACTCAGCTTCGCAAGGATGTTGGTTGCGGAATGAATATTTAAACCCTGTAGTAAATGGAGAACATGGAAAGAATTTCTTTATCAATAAACGGCGTAGAAATTTCGGTTCTTAAAGGTTCGGATGCCCCAATATTCTACGTCCACGGTTCTGCTGGAGATGCAGAAATCTGGAAAAATCAGCTGGAAGAGATCGGAGGCTATGCGATAGATTTACCGAACCATGGAAAAAGTGGAGAGACTGAAATCAGAAGCATTGACGATTACGCATACTTCGTTTCCGAGCTCGTGAGCGAGATTTCAGGCAGCGGAGTGATAATAGGCCACAGTCTCGGTGGTGCTGTTGCTCAGAAGGCATATTTGAACGATAGAGGAGCTGTGAAAGCCCTTGTTCTTGTCGGGACTGGAGCTAGGCTTCGTGTTTTGCCAAAGGTACTTGAAGGATTGAAAGAAAATCCCTCTGAAACGGCTAAGTTCATGGCAGATATGGCCTTTCATAGAAAGAATTTCGTTGAGCATTTTGGGAAGCTTTTTATGGAAAGAGCCGGAATTCTGCTGGAGGATCTCACGCTCTGCAATGAGTTCGATCTTCTCGATGATTTCAGATCCGGAAAGATTAAATTCGATATTCCCACGCTTGCAATTGTTGGAGAAAATGATCTTTTAACTCCTCCAAAGTATTCGGAGTTCTTTAAGGCTTTCGGAGCGGAAATGAGGGTTGTAGAGGACGCTGGCCACATGGTTATGATCGAAAATCCTGAGGCTTTCAACAAGTGTCTGAAAGAATTCCTGCACTCTATCGGCAAGGTTTTACTATGATGCCCAGAATTCTCCCGCTGATCGCCCTCATTCTCCTGCTTTCAACTTTTTTCGTTCCAATTATGAAAATTGAATTCAGGGAAATTCGTTTGCTTGAACTCGCAGAAACCAACACCTACAGCCTCTCCCTACTGACCCTTATTTTTCTTTTCATTCTGCTCAACTTTAATAAAGAGATATTCGGTCTTTTTGCTGGAATTCTGCTTTTCCTGCTGTTTCTTTTCCTCAGCTTTTCGAAGATGCATTCTCCCGAATACCTCGCTGGTTACTGGTTGCTCTTAGCAAGCGCAGTGCTTCTGCTTCTTAATTTCATAATCCACATACTGAATCGGAAAGCTTATTAATTATCTTGAAAAAACGGGGGCGATGAGCAGAATTCTTGAGGAGCTTGAAAGTGCTGGTATAGCCTTTTCTATGGATTACGAAGACCTTATCGCATACTGCAAGGATTTTAATCCACTACATCAATTAAAGCTTCTCAAAAAATTGACCCCAGCACTCCCAGAGGTTGTTGTTTTTCCGAAGAGCGTTGATGAAGTCTCAAAGGTCCTAAAGATTGCGAACAGCCTAGGAATTCCCGTCTACGTTTTCGGAGGAGCAAGTGGGGTCATAGATTCCGCAACGCCTTACGAAGGTGGTATCGCTTTGTCCACTCTCGGGCTCGACTGGATCGAGATCGAAGAGGAGAACAGAATCGCAACCTGCGGAGCCGGAGTTGTGGGGGGAAGGCTCGAGAAGATCCTGAACCACAGGGGCTTCAGTTTAAGGCATATTCCTCAAAGCTTATACTGCTCAACCGTAGGTGGATGGGTTGCGACTGCCTCGAGTGGACAATTTTCAACAGGATACGGCAATATTGAGGATTTAATTGTCTCTCTGAAGGTCGTGCTGCCGAACGGAGAAATCCTAGAGGAAAGAAAAACGCCCAGAAGGGCCGGAGTTGATTTAAAGAGGCTTTTTGTTGGCAGTGAAGGGTTATTTGGTGTGATTGCAGAAGTTACGATGAAATTTTTTGAGCTGCCAAAGGAAAGTGTTAAGCTTTCGTTTGAATATAAGAGTATCGAATCAGCCTTGGAGGATGCAAAAAAGCTTTTGTCATTAAAACCCGCATTAATGAGAATTTTCGATGACGAAGAGACGCTCAGATACTTTGACAGCGAGGCTTTTAGCACAATCGTTATCTTTGAAGGTGATGGAGCAAGAGAGAAAGGGAAGATTGCAAGAAGCATTTCAAAAGGTAGAGAGGTAGAAGGCTACGCGGACATTTGGCTTGAGAAAAGGTTTGATGTCTCCGATATCTCGAAGATCGGAGTTCTTGGCTTTGTTTTTGACACAATCGAAGTCTCATGCTTCTGAAACTCTGCTGTGAAATTATATAAAGCAGTGATCGAGGCCATCAGGAGTGTTGAGGGTACTGTGACAGCTTCAGCCCATGCGTCTCATTTCTACGAGAGCGGTCTCTGCTTTTACTTCACCTTTGCGGGCTTTCCAGCAAATGCTGAAGAATACTATGCAGAAGTATGGCGTAAAGCTATTACAGCTTCATTGCAAAACGGTGGCAACACGACACATCATCACGGGATAGGAAGACTGAGAAAAGTCTGGATGGGCGAGGAATTTGGAAGTTTTCTACCATTGCTCAGAGAACTGAAATTCTTTATTGACAAGAACAATATAATGAACAGGGGTGTTCTGCAATGAATCCAAAAATCATCATGAGAATTCTCAGCCAAACAGACCTGAAAACGAAGCTCAGACTCACAAAAGTGATTCCAAAGCTTGGAAGTGGTGATGAAATTGCAAAGTGTATGCTCTGTCCCAACATGTGCCTATACGTCTGCCCTGTTTTTGATGCGGAGAGAAAACTGACCGTTTCACCTTCTTTAAAATCGAGGATCGCATATTTTGGTGGAGAAGAAGCGATTTACCACTGTTTGCCATGTGATGCCTGTAAAGAGAACTGTAGCATGGGAATCAGCGTGAATGAAAACCTGAGAAAGTTACGAAGCGGAAAGTATGCTGAAAAAATTGATTCCTGGATAAACAGAATCTCAAGAAGAGTTGAGGAAAAAGATGGAAGATTTTTATATTTTCCCGGGTGCAGAACCTTTGAATTCGGTCTTTTTGAAAAAACTGTAGAGTGTCTGGAGAAATTCGGTGTGGATTTCGCTCTCAGCTCAGAAGTTGTCTGCTGTGGAATGCCGTATTATGAGATAGGCGACAGAAGATACTTAGAGCACTTTTCTAAGCTAAAAAAGGTAGCTTCAGGCTACGAGAAGGTATTAAGCAACTGTCCGCACTGTGTCGCCACAATGAGAGAACTTGGAATTAATGCAGAACATTTGCTAAGCGTATTGAAGCCTTTACAGATTGGAGGGGTTTTTTCCTACCACGATCCATGCCTGATGGCAAGGAAACTTGGTTTAGTTGACGAGCCAAGGAACTTCCTGACAGCCTGTGGACTGGAGATAATCGAACCAGTGTTTAACAAAAAGCAAACAGCCTGTTGCGGATATGGAGGGATTTACAGACTGCTATATCCAGAAAATGCAGAAAAAATAGCAGAAAGAAGACGAAAGGAGTTGAATTTCGAGGTTATAACAGCCTGTCCAGCGTGCAGAACTGCGCTTAAGGGAAAGGACTTAGTTGAACTACTGCTGGAGGTGATTTAATGATCGCTGTAATCGACGCAGGCACAACGAGTGTAAAGCTCGCCGTTTGCGACGAAAAACTTCTGGAGATTAGAAAGGAACCGTTAATAAAGCGATGTCCCTATCCGGGATGGGTGGAGATAGATGTTGAGGATCTTTCAAGGAAGGCAAAATCACTTTTAGATTACGCGATTGAGAAATACAAGATCGAGGCAATAGGAATCACAAATCAGAGAACTACAGTTGTCCTATGGGATGATAAGACAAAGAGTGCAATTTTTCCAGCACTCGGATGGCAGGATTCGAGGGCAATGGAGGTTGCGATCTGTCTGAACAGAAACTTCAAGATCAGATTTGGGAAAATTATTGGCAAAGTCGTGCAAAAAACTGCAGCGATCTTGCCAACGATCAAGAGAAAAAAGACTGCGAAATGGCTGATGTCTGTTGCAGACTTTTCTTTTATTCCAACACATTCAAGCGTGAAACTTAGATGGCTCTTGGATCAATTAAAGAAACCGGAGGAGTTCAGATTGAAGGCTGGGACAATTGATAGCTGGCTTATCTACAAACTTTGCGGTGAGCACTTCACAGACTATTCGAATGCCGGAGCGACAGCACTATTTGATCCATTCAATCTGAAATGGAGCGAGACGATAATGGAGATCGCTGATATTGACGAGGAGTTGCTACCGGACGTCCTTGAAAGCGACGCGATTTTTGGTGAATACAGGAATGTTCCCATAACTGGCGTGATAGCGGATCAGTCTTCCTCGCTCTATTCCTTGGGATGCTGGGACAGGGGAGAGATCAAGGTGACCAATGGAACCGGGAGCTTCGTCGATCTGAATGTGGGCGGGGAAGCCGAGGTTTTCCCGAAGCTTTTACCCCTAATTGCATGGAAACTGAAGGGAGAGATGAGATACATGCTCGAAGGAATGCTTTACTACAGTGGTTCAGCGGTCGATCTTTTCAGAGATCTTGGAATAGTGGGGGATGTTAGAGAGACTTCCCAAATGGCCTTTGCTTCCAAGAACGATCTCTACTTGATCCCTTCCTTTGTGGGTCTCTCAACCCCGCATTATGTCTCAGTTCCGGGACTTCTTTACGGGCTGACTAACAGCATGCGGAGAGAAGATCTCGTCAAAGCCCTGCTCGAGGCCATAGCATTCAGAATTACTGAGATCGTAGAATTGATGAGGAAAGTGGAAAGAATTGATACAATAAAGTGCGATGGGGAGATGAGTTCTAACGACTTTTTGCTCCAGAGAATCGCAGATGCTACTAAATTGAGAGTGAAGAGAAGTTCTGTGCTATCTGGATCGCTTTTTGGATCTTATCTCATTGCGGGAAGGTCTCTTGGAAAGTGGAAAAGGGTCTGTGCAGACTTTTCACAAGAATTCCATCCCAAAGAAGATGTATCTCAGAAGTTCAGAAGATGGAAGGAACTATTAGAACTCTCAAAAAAGATCTCATAAAGAATCCTTCAACTCTTTGAGCGGTTTTTTAGAGATGAGAAGTGATTTCGACTCCAAAACTTCCTCAATTTTTCTCTTAACCCAATTAAATTCTTCAAAAAGCATCTCTCTACCCTTAAAGACTTCTTCGAAGATTATCGCTCCTGCAAGATCGTCGTGCTTTGTAATTAAAACCTCAGAATCAGGATGAATCGTTGCGGGATACAAAACAAAGTCCCTATCCCCGTCAACTATGCCCAAAACTGGCGTATCGAATCTGGACAGAATTTCACTTGCAACCGCAGTTGTATCATCACCAATACAGACTGCGGATCCGCATTTTCCTGCAAATCTGTAGATTTCTGCACCCGCATGGTCGACGAATGCAACTCCAAAGCCTTTACTCTGCCTAATGCTCCCCTCCACTGCTTTAAATCTCCTCAAAGAGCAGATCTTGATTTTTTCAAGCTCGATCCTTGGATTTCGCCTCTTCAGCTTCTCCAAACCGTGCTTCTTAACTTCAACCCCTATCAGATCTACAATTTCACCGTTCTCAGCAACAACAATGACATCACGATCCTTAATCCTGCCAACGACGATTCCGTTAATCAGCAGGAGTTCTCCGACTTCCACAGCGGATACCTTTCGGTATTCCCTGTTTCCTTCTTTCCAAGTTAATATCCTGCTCTCTGGATGAACTGATCTGAAACCGATCTTATCTGCAATTGGATGAGAGTTTCGATTCCAAAGAATTGCAGTATTATTCGACAGTTCGAACTGCAAAACTGGCTTATTCACTCCACTTCTCCTAAAAACGATTTCTCCAAAAGAATAACCACTTTCCGGGCTTTTTGAATAACTTACAATCAAAATAACATCGAATTCTTTCTCCGCTTGTTTTAAAAGCTCGGAAGGTTGTCCATGCCACACCTTAACTGGAAGATTGGTGTCGAGGGAAGCGGTTCTTGCCATTGTTCCGGTGACGAATAGTTCAACCTCATCGAACTCTTTCAGTTTCTCAATCAGCTTCGAAATCGCTCCAGAGTAAAATGAGTCCGCTCCATGGATTAGAGCGCAGATTTTCATTTTCAGGAGATTGTCATCAAAGCAGGATTTTTATACTTTAGGTGAGTTCAGCTTCAAATATTTGAGCCCATTTTTGGCAATATTTTCCCAATAGCTAGTTCCTGAAAGGAAGAGCTTTGAGGGGCCTATCAGAAAAATTATTAACATCGATATCAAGGCTAGGGAGATGTTATATTACCTTGCCTAATGGGCACTACGTTTTAGGATACTTAAGAAAAACCATTATATCTACCGCTTGCATGCTGAATCGCCCGCATGTGCTCCTTCCCGCTCAAAAAAGCGACGATGATGAACAGAGTAGCCAAAGGGATGAACATCGTGATCTTTAAAACTGACTGTATGCCTTCCATAAAAGCATCTATCATGTACAAGGCATAGGGAAATTGAAGTGCAAGCATCTTAACCATCATTATGGTTCCGGGATCTGGGAGCTGATTTCCGTATCCCGGAATCAGGCTTTTCATGCTTTCTGTAAGCAGAACACCACCAATCGCTACACCAAGTGTTTGCGACAAAGAGTTGATGGTCTGAATGACACCATTTGCCATTCCAGCCTTGGTTGGCGGAATGGAAGACATGATGACGTTCATCGCTGGAGACATCATCAATCCCATGCCGACGCCAAGCAGAGCGGTTCTTGCAAAGAACTCCCAGTAGCTTGTGTTCGCATCGAGAAAGCTGAGAGAGTAAAGGCCAAGTGAGAAAAAGATTGGCGACAGAGACATCATGTACTTTGGATTTATTTTATCGCTGAGTCTTCCAGCAATTGGGGCTACGAAGGTGTTCACTATTGGAATGGAGAACATCCAGTAGCCTGCTTCCTGAGCACTTAGACCTTTTATTCCCTGAAGGTAGAAGGGAAGGATGAAAAGCGATGATGCCATGCCAAGGAAGGTTATGGAGATTCCAAGAATTGCGACGGTAAAGTTTCTGATTCTGAAGAGATATATGTCAAGCAATGGATTCTGAACGCTTAGCTCTCTCAAAGCGAAGGCGAAGAAGTATGGGATTGAAATTATAAAGCATGCCAAAGTTTTCTCGTTCATCCACCCCCAATCCTGCCCCTTGATTATGCCGAGGGTCAGAGATGCTGTGGCTACCGTTAGCAAAATCGCACCTACAAAGTCTATCTTCTCCTTTAATCTTCCCCCAAGTCTTGGCAAGATTGCAAAGCCGAGAAGAGAGGCGAAGATTCCAATTGGGACGTTTATGTAAAAAACCCAGTGCCAGCTCAGATTTGTTGTAAGCCATCCACCAAGAAGGGGGCCTATGCTGAACGATGATGCAATTAGAATTGCATTTATCCCCATCACCGTCCCCCTTTTGCCAGGCGGAAAGGCTTCTGCCATTATTGCCAAAGAGTTTCCAGTCATTATCGCTCCCCCTATAGCCTGCAGAACTCTTGAGAAGATGAATGAAGCGATGTTCCAAGACTGGGCACAGAGATAGCTGCCAAACGTAAATACCAGCATACCAGAGATGTAGTATTTCTCTCTTGGGACCATGTCCCCGATGCGTGCTGCAATCATGTAAAGCGAAACAAGGGTCAGCGTGTAAGAAGTTTGTATCCACTGCACATCAGAAGTTTTTGCGTTAAAATCCTCAGCAATCCTTGGCAAGGCTACGTTCAATATGCTCGCATCGAGCATTACCATGAACACGCCAATGTAGATTGGAAAAAGCCTGAGATAAAGCTTTAAAAAATCTCTATCCCTGTCTCTTTCCATGCCTCCGCCTCCTTGCAAATGTTATCGCAAGGATTACGCCTATAGAAGCGATAAGGATTGATGCGTAAAGAGCGTAAGGAGCTGGCTTTTTGACTTCGAGAGAGATCGTCATGGTGCTTGAAGTGTGCTTGTAGCCGTTCTCATCGTAGTATGAGATGTAAAAAGTTGCAGGATAGCTTCCTTCTCCAGCATCCTTGTCAACGCTAACTCTGAACTTCGCAACCGCAACATCATTCTGACCAACATTTCCGATGAAGTAGTTCGCAGTTTGAGCTTGCGACACAAGAGAACCTATAGCGCTCACGCCTACGGGGGAGAATGGTGCGGAGACTTGCAGATAAGCCACGGCGTTGCTTATTGCATTTCCCAGGTTCCTGAATTCAACGACAACTTCTCCCGTCGCATCCGGATAAAGTTCGCTTTTAACAGATAGAATTGCGAAGTTGTTGGATTTTAAGAGAAGCACCGGAACCTTCTCCACGTAGAATAGGTCCTTTGCATCATCCTTCTCAAAGCGTATAAGGGCATAGAGAACGTGATATCCGCTGGAAACGTCTTCGCTTACCTTTATCTTGAAAACCGCGTTGCTACCGTCTGGCACGTATGCGGATGGGCTCAATACAATGATTCCTCTTTCTGGCGATAGAAGAGAGACTTCCAGACTCTTGAAGTTGTCATCAAATTCCAGCTCAAGATCTCCATCGCTTCCAATCCCAGCATTAAGCTTAACATTCTTGATTATCTGCGGTTCCCTGACCTTTACGCTGAAATAGCTTTTCTCGCTAACCACTGTGTCGCCAAACTCGTTCCGATATTTTAAGTAGATATAGCCCAGATATTCCCCTTCAAAAGCTGATGAGTTGATGTAGAACGTCAAAACAGCTTCCTTTGAGTTCCCAACGTAGGGTGAGTTTTCCGCTCTGATCAAAGGATTTTCAAAAACAAGGATTGCGTAAGCATCGTTTATATTGCAATCGCTAACAAGCTTGAAGGATATGAAGCCTCTTGAAGGCATGAATATCGGGCTGTTTTCAACCCTGAAAGATTTTGCTGGTGGAACTAACTCAGCAATTTTTTCAAAATGAATGCAGGAAGCCTCTTCAACGCTCAAATTTACTGTTCTGCTTAAAGCCTGTTCTGTCGAATCCTTGAAAAATAAAGTAATCCTCGCTGGATAGTTTCCGATTGCTTCGGGAGCAATAACACGGAAAGTAACATTTGTCCTTTCATTAGGCTTTAGATTGCCAATAAACACAGAATTCAGGACTGTAAAGAAGCTTGAGTTTAAAGTGGCGTATGCTTCCTTTATCTCTTTCTCTCCCGTGTTTTCAATCTCAACCTCAACGGTGCCAAAGTTTCCAGCCTTCAAGCTTGAGCTTACCGATCTCACAGAAAAATCATACAGCTTCTTCTCGATCTTTATCTTAACGCTGTCAGAATATCTTTCTTCTTTGAACGAAATCTGAACTCCCGAACCAGATGGGGATACTTCAGCTTTTGTGAAGTAAATTGTAAATGGGATACTAACCTCACCATAAAAATCCCCAACGCTTATTCTGAAGCTTGCTGTGGCCACTTTTCCAGCGGGAATGTCTCCAATGATTACGCTGTCAACGTTTCTAACCTTAACCACATCGATTGAATCGAGCTCAACTCTAACATCTTTTGCCGTTGTCATGAGAAGAATTAGCTCAGAACTGTTTGCAAGGGTCAAATTTAGTCCCCCTTCTACCTCTGGCTCTATTAAAAGAGTGAGTGTAGCCTCTTCGTTTGCATGAAATACACCATCTCCTGCTGCACGAACGTTGAAAGAGAAGTCAAGTCCCGAAGCATTTGCTGCCATTAAGAAGATAAGCATTAAAGTGAACCCGATTCTACGCATGAATCATTTTTTAGGGGTTTTGTTATTTAAGGGTTCTGAAAAACAGTTTAGCTAAAAATGCTAATTTTTCGCATGTGAATTAAAAGGATTCATTTTTGCCCCACCGACTAAATTTAAAAAGTAAGGGGATATTGGTGGTGAAAATATGTTTAACAAGGCTCTATCGTGGATGGTGGCTTTGGTGTTACCGCATACGCTACCATTGTAACTTTTGGTATTTCAGATGTTATTCTGTGCGAGATTCTTGAAAGCAGATCTCTTTCAAGCATAACCCAGTCAGCAGTCATCGCATCCTCGCTCTGCATAACCCTAACTACAACCACGTAGCCCAAAACCCTTGCATCTCCTTTTACTCCAACCCAGGTGTCATCTCCAACTGTAGCAAAAGCCTGCCAAACTTTATCGTAAAGGTTTGCTTTCTTCAACTCTTCTTCCACAATGTAAGAAGCTTTTCTAACTATTTCCAGCTTTTCTCTGTTGAATTTTCCTATAACTCTAACCGCTAACCCTGGACCAGGAAACGGATGGCGGAAAACAACTTCGTCTGGCAAGCCCAAAGCCTTACCTATTGCTCTAACCTCATCCTTGTAAAACTGTCTCAAAGGCTCCAACAGCTTAAACTTAAGCCCCTCCGGAAGACCCGCAACGTTGTGGTGGCTTTTTATTCTATCCGCACCTCTAACAGCACCGCTTTCAATCACATCCGGATAAAGTGTGCCCTGTGCAAGCCATTTAGCATTTGGAACCTCTGACGCAGCTTTTGTGAAAACATCTACAAAAAGCTTTCCAACGATCTTTCGCCTATCTTCACAGTCAAAGGTTCCCTCAAGCTGTTTTAAAAATTCTTCTGAAGCGTCTACGTATTTCACCTTAATACCGAGATTCTGAAACATTCTGAGCACTTCTTCTGCTTCGTATTGCCTGAACAACCCATGGTTGACAAATATTGGCACTGCTCTTTCTCCCAAAGCTTTAACGAGAAGAACAGCTGTTACGGTGCTGTCAACGCCGCCGCTAACACCGATAACCACTCTATCCTCAGAACCCACAGTCCTTCTTATCTCTTCCAGCAAGCGCGGGATTTCATTGACTGGATTCCACCTCTCTTCTGGCTTTATGCCCACTATCTTGGTTACAAAATTTTCAAACAAGATGCGACCTTTTGGTGTATGGGCTACTTCTGGATGGAACTGCACACCGTATATGCTTCCAGACTTCATGGCAGCTATGTATCCTTTTTCAGACAAAGCTAAGACTTCAAAACCAGACGGTTCTTTGGCAACGTAATCCCCATGACTCATCCAGACAACTTCCTCATCATCAAAGCCCTGCAAAATTTCATCTCTTTTCAGAAGCCTCATCTTTGTATTTCCATACTCTCCCGCTCCCTTAGCCACTTCACCACCCAAAAGCTTTGCAATAAGCTGATGACCAAAGCAAATACCCAATACTGGCTTTCCAAGATCAAAAATCTCCCTTGAAATTGTAGGCGCTTTCTCATCAAGCACAGAAGATGGGCCACCTGAAAGAACGATAGCAACAACATCGGGCTTAGATGCAGCATCTAAAGCCTCCTCTGGCCAAACAAGTTCTGCGTAAAGCCCAGCCTCTCTAAGCCTGCGAGCGATCAGATGAGCATACTGGCCTCCAAAGTTAACGATGATTGCTTTCATGAGTTGCAGGTGGGGGTGTTGAATTATAAAACCTACCACTACGTTGCTCAACCTGTTCATTTTATACTCTTGGTTATTCACAAAGTTAAGTTCGGTTCCATCCACAGTACTGCTACCAAAACGATTTAGAAAATTGATACTCTTTTGTTCATGCTTAAGATATAAGCCAAGAAAAATTTTTAAAAGAAAAAAATCAAACAATTTTATGCGATGCGATCGCTGTGAAAAGTGGTCACGCCACCATGTTTATGCATTCGTAGGTCTATGCGCTTTAAAGAACTCTGCAACCTTGGAAGATGATTTCTGCAAAGACTACGTTGAAGGTAACTGCAGCTTTTACTTTGAAGCAGAATTAGAAGAGATCTTTGAAGGCTGATGGAGATCGACATCATAATCGGTGGCCCTCAGGGGGCGGGAATAGAATCTGCTGGTCAGATAGCGTTGAAAGCTTTTGCATCTCATGGCTATGAAGTGTTTGGAAGCAGAGAATACCACAGCAACATCATTGGAGCCCACAGCTATTATCATATAAAGATCTCGGAAAGAAAGAAAAGATGCCTCAGCTTACCCGTCGATGCTCTGCTCGCGCTTGATGCTGAAAGTCTTTTTACGCATTTCATGAATCTTAAAGACAATGGCCTCTTAATTTACGATTCTGAAAGTGATAAGAAGCTTGAAGATTTAAAGTCAATGGATAAGCATTTAAAAGAAAAACTTCTCAAATTCTTTCAATCGAATGGTCTTGAAGTTAAAAGCTCATCTGTTGCCTATTTTTTGAAAAACAAAGGCGTAGAAGTCGTAGCATTACCAATAAAGAGCCTGCTAAAGGAAGTTTTAAAAAGAACAGAGGTTACTTCTATAGCAAAGGTTGTAAACGTTTTGGGTGTAACAATTTTTCTTCAAATCCTTGGTTTAGAAAAGGATTCCATTAAAGAGGCAATAGAAAAGCAGTTTGGCGAAAAGGCAAGATTTAACCTGATCGCTTTTGAAGTTGCAAGCGATTACATTAAAAATGCCAAAGATAAGCTT
>JASKJN010000007.1 GCA_030153385.1 Archaeoglobaceae archaeon | reverse complement strand
CACTACTACGCACCAATTGAAGCACTTCTTTCTGGAATTGCAGTCATCTCTGCAGCTTTCCTTCTTTCATGGGGTGCTGAAACTGCTGAAAAAGATCTGCCAAGATCACTGAGCCTTGCAATCGTTGCTCTGATCGCGGTGCTTCCAGAGTATTCGGTTGACATGTATTTCACGTGGATGGCGGGTAAAGTTGGCGAAGAATACATTCACTACGCTGCAGCGAACATGACGGGAGCGAATAGGCTTCTCTTGGGAATTGGCTGGAGTCTTGTGGCGATTGTTGCAATGCTGAAGACTGGGAAAAAAGAAGTCGAGCTCGACGAGGGAATAAGACTTGAATTCTTCATACTTCTTTTAGCCTCTCTCTATTGTTTTCTAATCCCGATCAAGGGTGAAATATCGCTCTTTGATACCGCAATCCTCGCCACAATGTTCCTTCTTTACATATATCTTGCTATGAAGACTGAAAGGGTGGAATTCACAGCGGTAGGCGTTCCTGCGTATCTCTGCTGTTTTCCGACAAAGAAGAGAAGGGCGTCAGTTGTTCTTCTTCTCCTATTCTCAGCCTTTGTAATACTGATAAGCGTTGAAGCTTTTGCAGAAGGACTCGTTGAATCGGCGAGAATCTTTGGCATTGATGAGTTTTTGATGGTCCAGTGGATTGCACCGCTTGCAAGCGAGGCTCCAGAGTTTATAGTTGCGATCTACTTTGTGAGAAAGCTTCGCACGACAGCGAGCTTCAATACTCTCGTATCTTCGAAGGTAAATCAGTGGACATTGCTCGTTGGCTGTTTGGCTCTCATCTACAGCATCTCTTTAACAAAACCAAGCGCTCTTCCCCTCGATTACAGGCAAAGAGAAGAGTTCCTGCTCACAGCAGCGCAGTCTTTACTTGGTGTTGCGGTAATAATAAATTTGAAATTTAGCATTTACGAGGCATTGGCTCTTTTGGGATTATTCCTGGCTCAATTCGTTTATCAGAGCGTTGAAATGCGCTATTTACTCAGTATACTTTACATAATTGTTGCATTACCTTCACTATATCTCCACAGACGGGAGATCGTGAAAAGCTACTTCTTCGTCTTGGGACTTTTAAGGAACAAGCGTTAAGATTAAATACTTTCTAACCTTTTATTTTCAAGGTGGTCTCATGGGGATACTTGATAAGTTTAAGACAAAGGAGAAAGTTGTAATAGAAGATTACGAGGAGTTGGATTTGGGAGAATACGAGGCAGAGATAGGCGAGAAAGCTTCTGTTTTCATCAAAGTAGCTGAGATTACAGGTTTAAATGAAATCCCTAGGATAAAAAAGGAAATTTATGATGGCAACATAATAGTTGCGGACATAGCATTCATTAGGCACGACAAGCTAACTCTCGACAGAATCTTGAAGGATTTAAAACAGCTTGCGGATGAGATCAATGGCGATATCGTCGGTCTTGGTGAGGAATACATCCTTGTAACACCTACAGGCATAAAAGTGGACAGAAACAAGATCCGAGGAGGCAAATGATTCCCTGCCCAATATGCGGAAGAGAGCTAAGGTTATTTGTTAATACCTACGAAGTCCCCTTTTTTGATAAAATTCTTCTAACTTCGATTTCCTGTGAGTGCGGATTTAAGCATGCGGATTCGATAGTTTTGGGAGAAAAGGAACCTTCGAGGTATACAATAAAAGCAAAGAGGAGCAATCTATTCACGAAGGTGATAAGATCAACATCCGGCACGATAAGGATCCCCGAACTCGGAGTCTCCATAGAACCCGGACCTGCGAGTCAGGCATTCATAACAAATCTTGAAGGCGTTCTTAGAAGGGTTGAGGAAATAGTCAGAACTGCGATGAAGTGGAATGAAAATGATGGGGAGAAAGTAAAGAGGTGCGAGTGGATATTGGAGAGAATTCAGAACGTGATCGAGGGTGATGGGGAGCTGACGATCGTACTCGAAGACCCATTCGGCAACAGTCTGATTCTTTCGGAAGAGAGTTTTAAAGAGAGACTTTCTGAATGGGAAGCAAAAGATCTGAAAACTGGCCTGACTGTGATCGAACTCACCGGATTCACTGAGGAGGAGATCTCCCGTCTTTGAAGCTTTCAAGCTCTATCTTCAGTTCTCTGTATCTCTTCTCCATTTCTTCTTTTAGTTCCTCACTTGAAACACCGTAAAGAACTTCGAGCTCCACAAGTCTCTTTGCCTTCTTGTATTCTGCATAGATCTTCCCAAGTTCTCTTGCGAATTCCACCAACTTTTCTGGGCTAAGGATAATTAGTGCTATGATCGCGATGAAGACGAGCTCTTCAAATCCGAGCATCATAGCAGATCTTTACGGGAATATATTACATTTTCCGGTAAGTTGCTTAGGTGTAGCTCAAAATTTTTTTATATTCCACAGATGGGGATTAATCATGGGAATCGTAGGACTTGACATAGGAACGAATTACACTAAGATAACAGCAGATGGCAAGAATGTTTTATTGTATCCATCCGTCGTCGCTTTTGGCGAAGAAAAGGACTGGTCTCTGAAGGGAGAGAAAGGGGGAGTTTATGTTGGGGATGAAGCTTTATCCCTTATTAAAGCCAGTGAAGGAGTCGAGGTCTACAGGCCGATTCAGGACGGGAGAGTTATACATTCTTCCTTCATAGAACTTGCGAAGTATGGACTAAGGAGACTTTCAGTTGAACCAGAAGTAGTAGCAACAGGGCTTCCAGTGAAATCTTCAAAGAAAGAAAGAGAAGAGCTGAAATCTCAACTTGAAAAGGAGCTTAAAGGGAAAGTTCTCGTGTTTCCAGAGCCTGTAGGAACTTTGGCTTCTATGGGTGTAGATACAGGCGTTTGTATTGACATAGGTTTTGGCACAACGGATATTCTTGTTCTCTCTGAAATGGAATACCTGAGAGGAGACACAATGCTTTCGGGAGTTGACAAACTTTATGAGAGTCTGGAGGTTTTGATCAGAGATAAGGCGGGGATAACGGTTTTACCTGAAGAGATCACAAAAATGCTTTTAAATGAAAACTACTCGATAGGCCGAATCAGAAGCGGAAAGAAAGTTGCTATCAGAAGAGAAGAGGTTATTGCGGATTACGAAAGGCTAATGAAGAGCTGGGTAGACAGGATCGTGAACAAGACAAAGAGCTTGCTTGAAGGGTTATCGACGACTTTGCTCGATAACTTCGTCGTCACTGGTGGCGGAGTTTTGCTTCCAGGAGTATTTGAAACCCTGAAAGAAGGCTTTAGCGATATCGGAGAAATTAAAAAGCCAGATGACCCAATAGCAAGCAATGCAGTTGGTTATTATATTCTTGCAAAAACCTTTTTAGGATTGAAAGAGGAAACTACAGAAGAGGTGAAATTTGAAGAGGTGAAGGAGGACAAGAAGGATAAGAGAAAGAGAACATGAGACTCGTGATTGAGCTTCCACCTGAGCTGGAGGATCTCTTGATCGAAAAAGCAGAACAGGCAAATATAAAACCAGAGGAGTTCGTTTACAAGCTAATAGAGTGGTATTTCAGCAAAAAGAAAAGCGAATCTTCGGAACTGCGGGAGTTTTTGAACGCTGTAAACGAGATAGCTTTAGAGAAGATCAAAAACTGCAAGTTCAGCGACGGAAATTACTGCTCGCTTGAAGCCCTGGAAGACATATTTTCTGATGCTGAACCGAAGAAGCTATCCAAGTATCGCTGTCTTTTCTGCGTTTACTATGTTGACAGGAGAAAAGAGAAAAGAAGACAAGAAATAGCGGACATGAGAATACACGAAATAGCAAGGCTGTCCGCAAAATACCTCTTCGAGCTTTACGGCGATAAACTTGGTTACAGACCCAAGATAGAAAACAAGGAGGTGAAGGCAAACAAAATTGAAAAACTCCTCGACTGGTAGCATGGAAGCCTTTAAAACCACGAAGTTTTTACAAAATCATGCGAAGTGTTGTTAGGATTATAAACCCCTACGATGCTGGTGTATTTCCAGAGGGGGATGTAATATTCCTTAACTCGAACGAAAATCCATACGAGCCGAGTGAAGATGTTAAGAGGGCGTATATAGAATCTATAAGCAGAATTAACAGGTATCCGGATGCTAATTATCCAATGCTCAAAAAAGCCATTTCTGAATACTTGGGTGTAGAAGTTGAAAACTTGGCACTAGGGTGCGGGTCTTCGGAACTCATTTCAAGAGTCTGCGACATCATCGTTGAGGAATTGGACAAGGTCGCGATTCCAATGCCATCGTATTCGCTTTATCTCACATACGCTATGCTTAGAGATGCATCTCTTCTGCTTCCAGTCTACGATCGCTACAATATCACTCCGGAAATCTTTGAGGAAGAGAAGCCCAAGCTGTCGATCATTTGCTCCCCAAACAATCCAACGGGCAATACAGTTGAAAGGAGAGTTGCAGAGAAGATCGCTGAAAATTCAGAATATGTTTTGATCGATGAAGCATATGTGGAGTTTGCTGGTAGAAGCCTTATCGATCTGGTGTGGGAGTTCGATAACGTGATAATTTTAAGGAGCTTTTCGAAGTTCTTTGGCCTTGCAGGATTGCGTATAGGCTATGCAATTGCAAGAAAGGAGATAGTGGAGGCATTGGAGAAGGTCAGACTTCCCTTTGCAATTCCCACGCCGGGGGTTGCAAGTGCAGTCTCTGCGATAAGATCGCTTGACTACTATCTCGAAGTGAGGAAAAAGATTGTTGAAGAGCGGGAAAGAGTATCGAAAGAGCTTGTGAGACTTGGATTTGAGGTTTATCCTTCTGAAGCGAATTTCATCCTTTTCAAGGCTGATAGGGAGCTATTTGAAGAATTGCTCCGTCAGGGAATTGTGGTAAGAAATCTGAACAATCTAATAGGTCTTGAGGGCAATTTTATCAGAATGACAATTGGGAAGAGGGAAGAAAATGATAGAGTGCTCAAGCTCCTGGAATCAAAGTGTCGCGATACCCCTACATAGCAAGTAGATTCCAGCGAAGAGTGGCACTTCAGCTTTTTCTCCAGCGTTCAGATCTAACTTTTCTCCACCAATGGTAATTTTCACCCTTTTAAGAATCCTGAGCTTGATCTTTTCTTCTCCAAATGCAATTGCATCACTCAAAGGATCAAAGGATTCGAGGTCTTCGACCTTCACAACTTTCAGCCCAGTTTTGCCGTGAAGGGTTCCAGGCATCCTTATGAGCCTTTTAACGTCTGCAGTTACCGGGGCATCGATGTAAATTCTGAACTTTTCGAGAACTTCTTCTGGCTTTTTCAGAACCTTTAAAATTTCTTTTCTCTCTAATTTTTTTTTCTCCAGGTATTTTGAAACCCTTATAGCGATGGTCGAATCCAAGAGCTTTCTTTTTTGAATAATTTTTGGATTGTTAAGCGTTAAATAGTCGATTATTTCCCTTCTTTCCGGTGACTCCAGCGTTATAAACTCTTCATCAAGCACATGAACATGGTATCCACGGCTACCAGAGAAGTAAACTTCCACATCCTTGACTCCAAAGTCCAATTTGAGCACCTTCAACAGCTTCTCAACCTCTCTTTTTGCAGCTTCAAGCGCTCTCTCAACCGAGCTTGTTTTTAAGGGTAGGTGATCCGCGTCGATGTCGAATATTAGATCCGCACCAATCCAGCCCTTTTCTTCCATATTTTCCTTTCCGGGGTTTTCGTAATACGCAGAGGAGTAGTAGACATGTGCGGGAACATTTTTGATTGCATAGTTCCTGAAATCTTCCTTTGAGAGGAAAGAAATGTGTCTGTGCATGAAAAATTCTGGTAGAGCTTCGAATGGGACGAATGCGAACTCTCTCTTCTCAAACTCCTTTGGCATCTCGATATCCGCCTTTCGATAGTATTCGAGAAACTTTTTCATTAGAAACTGTTTTTCTTCCATATATAGAATCCCAGACCCTTGTAGTTCACAAGCTTCCCGTCAGCATGGTCTCCGAATAGCGGTTTGATGATGCAGTCAGCTTTCAATCGATCCGCAAGCCCTATAATGTATTTAAAAAGTTCTGGAGGAGGTCGTATGGAATACAAAAGCTCCACGCCGTTATACAGCTGTATTTTTGGATTTCTTATGTCATCTATGAAAAAATCGACCTTTGATCGCACTTCCTTGACATCCGTGGCGATTACTCTTAAGCCTCTGGAGGCGAGGTACTCCGCTACTGCGGTGTAATTTCCGATACCGATCTCTGCAACCTTCTTGTATCTCTCAGCAATATACTCTGCAAGACGGAGCATTATCTTAATATTCTCTTACACAGTATAAGCTTTTGTGCAGGTGATAATTAGAGAATACTCGATGAGTGACTTTAAAGAAGTCCTTGAAATAGACCGAGAGGCCTTCAATCCGAGAAATCCCTCTTTCGACATGTATGTCTATCTGACGTATGGGAGTGATATTTTTGTCGCGGATATTGGAAGAAGGATCGTCGGATACGTTGTAACCATGGATTTGGATCCGCTCAGAGGAAAGATCGTATCGATTGCTGTAAAAAAAGAGTTCAGGGGTAGTGGTATTGGTGAATATCTGATGAGAAGGGCGATCGAGAGACTCAGGGAGAAGGGGAAGAAAGAGATTGCCCTCGAAGTTAGGGTCTCAAATACGATTGCCCAGAGGCTTTACGAGAAGCTTGGATTCAAGATAGTCGAAACTATTCCAAACTACTACAGCGATGGCGAAGATGCTTATTACATGGTGCTCAGGTTCAATGAGCAATGATCTTTGCGGTTTCTAATGCTTCTCTCAGCTTCAGGTTCTGTAAGAGCTTTTCTGAGTTGTTTGTGTTTAAAACCTCTGAAATTCCCTTACATAGGAGTAAAACTGCCTTCTTGTGGTCTGATTTGCTTCTGTTTACCTGCACCGGAGTTATTCCAAGGGCATCATAGGCTTTAAAATGCCCGTTTGTCAAACCCGCATTCTCTAAAATTCTCTTAATGTTAAAGAGCACCAAATGCAGTACAAGCACTTCTTCTTTTTGCATCACTATCTATTAGAATAGTATCTATAAAAACTTTTCCCTCATCTTCGAAAAATTTTTACATGTTTAATTAATTTACATAAGAATAAATCGTTATTTTCTAACCTCCCGAGATCACTTTTATCACCGTTATCTCTCCCTCTTCTGCAAATTCATCCACAGGAACTGGAGTTGAGCCCCTCAAAAGAACCACAGTTTCAGGGTTTATTTTTAAATCTTCCAGTATCTCCAAGTATCTTTTTCCTTTCTCGACCTCCAGTTCTTCTTCTTTCTTCCCAAAACCAATAAAAATTATCTTGAGCTTCATTCCTCAGGCAAAACCTCCTTCGAGATTTCCTTTATGCTTTTACCCTTTTCGGGTTTGAGCTCATTAACGTTTTCTTCAAGCATTTTTTCATCCTTGCTCAAGACCTTCTTCAGACCCTTTTTTTTAAATCTCCTCCAGTCAAATCGCCTCATACAACCACCTAAATTAATTTATAGCTTTTAGTAGAAAAACCTTTTGCTAAAAATTTGTAATTTCAGCTTTTGAGCTAAATCTCTCCCTTCATTCTTTCCAGTCTTCTCCTGATCTGTGCGAGTTCATCTTTGGTGACGCTAACCCTTGCACCGACATCCTTTAGCTCTCTGTTCAGATTCCTGATCTTCACAAGCTGGATTACGTTGAGTATTAAACTAATAACGAGAAGAATTAATAAGCCAACCCCGATCAGATTATCCAGCATTCCTTTCACCTCTTCCTTCTGAATACCTTAAGCATTTTTGAAATAGCACTCTCTTTTTTGGCTTTAGACTGTGCCGCAAGCTCCTTTTTCTTACCCGCTACTGCGTAAGCAAGCTCTCTTATTGCTATTGATGCTGGCGAGTTTGGTGCGCTGAGAAGAACTGGCTTTCCGAATGCTGCAGACTTTCTGACCTCTGGATCCTCGGGTATGATCCCGATAACCTTCGTTTCGAGAATTGCCTCGATTTCGCTTTTTGCCATATCAATTCCCCAGCCAGTAAGCCTATTTATGACCGCTCCGAGAGTTTTCGTGCCAAGTCTTTCTGCAACGATCTTCGTTTTTAGCCCATCTGTAATGGAGGCTATTTCTGGATTTACTATCAGAAGGAGCTCCTGAGCTGCTGCTATGGCGATTATCGCACTTCTTTCAAGTCCTGCGGGTGCGTCGAGAATTAGAATGTCTGTGCTTCCTATTATCCTTGTAAGGACCTCCTCAAGTTTTTCTGGATTCGCTTTTCTGAGCCCTTCTAAGCTAACACCAGCGGGAATCACCTTAACTCCTCCAGGGCCAACATAGACCGCCTCCTCGATCTTCGCCTCTCCCGCAAGAACGTTCTGTAGCGTGACAGGAAGACCCTCCATTCCGAGCATCAGCTCCAAATTTGCCATTGTTATATCTGCATCGACAATCGTTACATCGTAGCCCAATTGCGTCAACGCTATACCGAGATTAGCTGTTATTGTAGTTTTTCCAGTCCCACCCTTTCCGGATGCAACTGTTATCGTCCTCGCCATTTGCTCACCTTATGATAATTATCATATAAATTCTACTATTTAAAGATTTCCACCATGCACCAATCTAACAAAAAAAGATACACTTATATATACCTTTGCATACGCTGTCCAAAAATTTTGGTGGTGCTATGATAGTGGTTGAGCTGATCTCAGGCAGGACTCTTGATCAGGGTGCAACGGTCGAAGAGAAATTGAGCGAGGAGTATTTTAGGGCTGTGAATTATGTGGGGCTTAGCGAGGAAGACTTCAAATCGCTTGGACTAAAAGAAGGAGATGCTGTTAGGGTTTCTACAGACTTCGGCGAAGTCGTTGTTTTTGCTAAGAAGGGTGAACTTCCCAAAGGGATGGCATTCATCCCAATGGGTCCCTATGCGAATGCTGTGATCGATCCAGCAACTGACGGCACTGGAATGCCCCAGTTTAAGGGAGTAAAGGCAAAAATCGAAAAGACGGATGAGAAGGTTAAGACGGTTAAAGAACTTCTGGAGGCGATTTAAATGCAAGTAGTTCAGGATGTAGTTTGCACATTCTGCGGGAGCGTTTGTGATGATGGTGAATTCGACGTTGAAAAGAAAAAAGTGAAGAAATTTTGCAGACTCGGGAGCAGTAAGTTTTCAGAGAAGGAGAGAATAAAGGCTCCGATGGTTGACGGAAAGGAAGTGAGCTACGAGACCGCAATAGAGAAGGCTGCGGAAATTCTTGCGAATGCAAAAAGACCTTTGCTCTACGGCTGGGCTTCAACAGCAAATGAAGCTATAAGGCTTGGAGTTATACTTGCGGAAAAGCTTGGGGGTGTATACGATCAGTGTGCAAGTGTCTGCCATGCGCCGGGCACACTGGCTGTGATCGAAGAGGGATTACCTGGAGCAACTCTCGGTTCTATAAAAAATAGGGCGGATGTTGTGATCTTCTGGGGGGCAAATCCAGCAGAAGCACACCCAAGACATGGGCTGAGATACAGCATCTCAGCTAAAGGGTTGCTTGTAAAGGATAGAAAACAAAGAAAGGTAGTCGTAGTTGACGTCCGTCCAACAAAGACCGCGAAGATGGCGGATCTTTTCGTTCAAATTAAGCCGGGATACGATTATGCGGTTATTTCAGCATTGAGGGCCATAATAAGCGGAAATGCAGATGTATTGCCCTCAGAAGTTGGTGGTGTGCCAAAGGAGAAGCTCATAGAACTTGCAGAGCTCATGAAGAGTGCAAGGTATGGCGCGATCTTATATGGCTTGGGCGTCACTCAGTCAAGGGGAAGGGACAGGAATATTGAGAATGCGATAAAGCTTATCCAACTGCTAAACAGAACAAATCGCTGGGTCATCTGGCCGATGAGGGGCCACTACAACGTAGTTGGTGCTGGAGAAGTTCCCGCCTGGGAAGCAGGATATCAGTATGCGATAGACTTCAGCAGGGGGTATCCGAGGTTCTCTCCCGCAGAGTTTTCAGCTGTGGAGGTTCTGAAGAGAAAAGACTGCGATGCAGCATTGATCGTTGCCTCAGATCCAGCTGCGCATTTCCCGGCGGTTGCAGTGAAACATCTCAAGCAGATTCCCGTGATCCAGATCGATCCATTCCCGAACATGACAACATTGCTTGCAAAAGTCGTTATTCCGTCAGCAGTCTATGGAATTGAAGCTGAGGGAACTGCTTATAGAATGGATGGCATACCGCTCAGGCTAAAGAAGATCCTTGAAACCAACTACTGGACAGACGAGAAGATTCTTGAGGAACTTTTAAAGAGAGTTGAAAAGCTGAAGGGGTGAAAGAATGCTCTGGATAAAGAACGGAATTGTTGTAGATCCTAAAAACAAGATCAAAGCGGAAAAGATGGACATATTTGTCAAGAACGGCAAAATTGTTTCCGAAAAGGAAGTGAAGAAGGAAGAGTGCAAGGTTATCGACGCAAGTGGTAAACTTGTCGTGGCTGGCGGAGTCGACATGCACGCTCACATTGCTGGAAGCAAGATCAACACTGGCAGAACGATGAGACCTGAGGAGATGAGGGTTGTAAGGAACATCGCTGGAAAATTCAGAGCAACAGTAGGCAGAGTCCTGCTTACAGCTCCAGCCATTGGCTACGAATATGCGAAGATGGGCTATACAACGAGTTTTGAGGCTGCACAGCCTCCAGTTGGAGCCCTGCACACACATGAAGAGTTGGACGCGATTCCAATGATCGACAAGGGAGCGTTGCCTGTTTTCGGCAACTGGCATCTTGTCTTCAAATGCATTGAGGAGAAGAACATAGAGAAGCTGAAGGCTTTGATTGCATGGGCAATTGAGAGAACTAAAGGTTTTGGTGTGAAGGTTGTTAACCCCGGCGGTGTTGAAGCTTGGATGTATGGCGGGAATGTTAAAAGCCTCGATGATCAGGTTCCGGGATTCAATGTCACTCCGAGAGAGATAATAACGATGCTTATAAAGGCGAACGAAGAACTCGGTCTGCCTCATTCTGTGCACCTGCACTGCAACAATCTCGGTGTTCCTGGCAATTTCCAGACTACGATTGAGTCAATAAAGCTTGCGAAGGGATTCAGCAACAGTAAGAGGCAGGTCCTTCACGTGACGCATGTGCAGTTCAATGCATACGCGGGTAGTAGCTGGAGAGACGCTGCAAGCGGTGCTGCTGAGATTGCCAAAGTCGTTAATTCGATGGACAACGTGACTATCGATATGGGTCAACCGATCTTCGGCCATGCGACCGCGATGACCGGCGATGCACCATTCCAGTTCACCTTGCACAAGCTAACGGGTGCGAGGTGGAGCAACAAGGACACGGAAGTTGAGACGGGAGCGGGCATAGTGCCCCTCGTCTACTTGCCAAACAATCCAGTCCACGCCTTGCAGTGGGCAATTGGTCTTGAACTCGGCCTGCTTGTGGACAGCAATAAAGTCGCCTTGACAACGGATTATCCGAACGGCGGGCCATTTACTGAGTATCCCTACGTGATGGCAATGCTGATGAGCAAGAAAATGAGGGAGGGAGAGCTGAGCAGGGTTAATGCTTATGTGCAGAAGGCTACAGGCCTGGCAAGCATAGATGTGGAAAAGACGCTTTACGAAGTAATACACATGACCAGAAGTCTTCCAGCAAGGATTCTCGGGCTCGAAAATAAAGGGCATCTCGGCATAGGTGCTGATGCGGATATAGCGATATACAACCTGAATCCTCTGGAAACTGACACTTCAAGGGATTTCGAGAAAGTCTACAAGGCGTTTAAGGTTGCAGAGTACACGATCAAAGCGGGAGAAATCATTTCTAAGAATGGAGAGATCGTTAATGAGGTCTTCGGCAGAACGTTCTGGGTTGATGCGAGGAAGAAAGCAGACATAGAAGCGGTGATGAAAGACGTAAAGGACTACTTCCAGTACTACAGCGTCCAGCTTGGAAATTATGGTGTTGAGGAAAGATGGATAAGGAAACCAGAAAGGCTGGAGGTGGTCTGATGATAGTGATAAAGCCAAAAAAGTATTTCGAGGTATGCGTTGAGGCGGAGCTGACGCCTGAGCTTGCCACCAAAAGTGTCGAAGAAGTGAAGAAGTTCAAGATTTACTATGGCAATCGCGTTGTTGAGCTTGGAGAGCTTTTTGAAGTTGAAAAGATTGGCGAAGAGAAGAAACTAGTCCTTGATGGTGATTTCAGCAGAGTTAAGTGGATTGGAGCAAGGATGGTTGATGGAGAAATACTCGTAAAAGGGAGCGTCGGAGCAAACTGCGGAGCATTCATGAAGGGGGGCAGAATAATTGTTGAGGGCAACGCGGATGACTGGCTCGGCATAGAGATGGCCGGTGGAGAGATAATCGTGAAGGGCAACGCGGGAAATCTCGTAGGTTGTGCTTACTACGGAGATGCGGTCGGAATGACCGCTGGGAAGATTCTGATCGAGGGAAATGCTGGAAACTACATTGGAGAGAAAATGAATGGAGGCGAAATCGTGATCAAGGGCAATGCTGGAGACTTCGTGGGCACAGAGATGCGAGCGGGTGTAATAGAAATTCATGGTTCTTGTGGTTTCGTCGGCGGAGACATGCGTGGCGGTGAGATAAGGATCAAGGGAAGCTTCGAACTTCTGCCAACTTTCAAAAAGACGGAAAAGGGATGGGTAGGTGATGTGAACGTTAAAGGAGAGGGAGTTATAAAGTCTCTTTAATTTTTTTCTACCTATGGTTATAATGTAGCCTCCTGAAGCTTCTGTAAATTCTTTTAGCAATCAATAGCTCGTGCGGAAAGTCGACCTCCACCCATGGCAGTCCCTTGGTTGAGACGTAGGAAATTTCATGACCATGGTCGATCATTCTCTGGATTGCATCCTCGTAGAAAACTCCTCCACCCTTTTCCTCAATAACCTCTTCCGTGCAATCTTTAAGCATTTCAAGTGCATTCTTAGGGATCTTCGCAATTCCGATGTATTCTCCATCTGCCTTTTCAGGTGGAATTCTCTTGCTGATCCTTAAAACCCTTGAGCCTTCTGCAATGACCTTCATTCCCTCCTCGCCCAACTGCTTGTAGTCATCGACCACGAGCAAAAAGTTATCACCGGAGCTATGCAGACTCTCGAATATCTCCGGATGGAAGAAAACGTCGGAATTCAGAAGGTAAATGTCGTCATAAACATCCTTTATTCCGAGATAAAAACTGTATATGTTGTTAGTCTCACGATAAACGTGGTTATGAACAAAAGTAATGTCGAGATCGAACCTTTGCAACAAGAACTCCCGAAGCTTTCTCCCCTTGTGTCCGGTAACGATGACAAACCTTCTAACTCCCTTGCTTGATAGAGTTTCGATAGCATGCTCTATTATTGTTTTTCTGCCAACTCTAAGCATACACTTTGGAATATCCGCTGTATGATGCCCCAATCTGCTCCCCCTCCCAGCGGCGAGAATTACTGCCTGCATAGAAATACTTAAATTCCCTGATATTTAAAATTTTTTTGCCGGGAGGTGTTGAATATAAATTGGGAATATCTTTTGACAAATCTCGTCTATAGGAGAATTTCTGTGCCTATAGCGAAGAGAATGAGTAAAAGGCAGATTTCTCCGAATTTTGTAACGATCTTAGCGTTTATAGTTGGTTTAACATCTGCAATAACCATTTTTTATAATATTGTTTTATCGGTTGTTCTCATCTTTATTTCTCAAATTCTTGACTGTGTCGATGGAGATTTAGCAAGGATAAGCGGTAAAACTTCAGCCAGAGGAGCGTATCTTGACAGACTCTTCGACCGATTCGTTGACTTTGCACTCATCTTCTCAATTTCCGCATATTCGAAGTTATGGATTGAAGGTTTCTTCGCTCTATTTGCGACGCTCAGCGTCTCGATGGCGAGGCTCATGGCTGAAAAAGAGGGGTTGACTTGCAAAGTGGGAATTGCTGGGAGAGACACGAGAATTCTGATCATAATGCTTGGACTTCTTTTCAGCAATTTTGGAGGAATTTTACTATCCTTGTGGCTTTTGATAATTCTGGGCTTCATCACAACCATTCAGAGAATCGCAGTAACGCTCAGGAATCTTGATTGAGGTAGCAGTTTTAATGGAGACAGTTCAGGACTTTTAAACAATATAACATGTAGAAAAATATAAATCTCCATTTGAGCGCTTAAAATATGCAGCTGGCAACCGCAGTCGGATTCGTAATAGGCTTTCTTTTTGGAATGAGCACAATAACAACGCTTCTTGGCTTCTTGGGAAACGTTCTGATCGAGGTCGAGGAGACACTTAGAAACATAAGTGCGGTCTCAACGGTTGTGCTCTTGGTGATGGCGGTTATTCTATTTGTAAAAATAAAAGCAATAGCTGGGCTGATTGCAGGGGCCATAGTTGGTGCGGTGCTCAACCTGATCCTTGCCCAGAATGGCATAAACGTTTTTGAGATTTTTAAGTCCGCTTTTGGATTTTAATTTTTTAATTCAAGAGGGATCAAATAGTTAAATCTTTATCCTTTGTTGCAAAGAAAAATCATGCTTTCATCTCTTTCAACCTGCATCCAGTGCGGTATCTGCTCATCTTCATGCAGTATGAGGCACAACATGAATTTGCGAAAGGCGATAGCAAGGTTTCTGAGCAGACAGGACTTCTGGAGCGGTGAGCTCTGGAACTGCACGAATTGCCTGATCTGCCAGCAAAGGTGTCCAAGAGGTATAAAGCTCGTTGACTTCATTGTTAGCTCAAGAAGCGAAGTAATAGAAAAAGGTTCTTTGCCGAGAGAGCTTAGGGATATGCTCGAGAACATACAGAAGTTTCGAAATCCCTTTGGAGCTTTGAGAAAGCCAGAATTTGATGCAAAAATTGCAGAGAATGGAAATTTTGAGTATCTGCTCTTTCTTGGATGTTCCGTATACGATCAGAGGGTTCAAAAGGTCGCGGAGAAGGCCATTGAACTTTTAAAGACCGCAAGGGTTGATTTTGCCATTCTCCCTGAAGAGAACTGCTGTGGAAACGACGTAAAAGCCTTGGGGGAACAGGGACTTTTTGAAATGCTCAGGGAAGACAATATCAGCAGATTTTCGAGAGCTGGTGTAAAGAAGGTTATTACTATCTCTCCTCACTGCTACAACGCATTAAAGAACTACTATGGGATTGAGACCTACCACATTGCGGAGATCCTTCTGAGAAAAGTTCAAAAAGCGGAGTTAAAGTTTTCAAAGCCTTTTGAGGGTATTGTCACATATCACGACCCCTGTTATCTCTCAAGACACAACAGGCTGATCTCAGAACCGAGAGAGCTGTTAAAATCGGTTCCTGGAGTAGAATTCACCGAAATGCAAAGAAATAAGGAGCTTTCAATCTGTTGCGGAGGAGGCAGTGGAGGGATCGTGAGGGACTTTGCTTGGAGACCATCTGTCGAGAGAATAAAAGAAGCTATGCTTACTGGAGCGAATTTTCTCGCGGTTTCATGCCCATTCTGCCTTATAATGCTCGAGGATTCTGCAAAAGTTAAAAAAGCTGAGATAAAAGTGCTTGATCTTATCGAAATCCTTTACGACTCGGTCTTCTGATCTTCTTCTCCGCTTTCAGCGATTTTTTCGACTTTCCCTTCTTCAGCCTTCTTTTCGAATTTTTCGACGATCTGAATCTCTTTGAGGTTTAGCAGTCTGAAAGCATCTCTTACTACCCTGTATCTACCGATCAGGAAAAGCTCGTTGAGGTATGCCTCGTTTGGAACCTCGACGATAGCCTTTTCCCCGTCAACACTCAGATTCTTGAGCTCTATGCCGGTATGAATCATAAATAGAGCCTTCAGCTTCTCTTCAAGTCTCTCAAGCTTTTCTTTGATCTCATACTCGAATATTATATTTTTACCAGCGAGAGGATGGTTGAAGTCCACTATCACCCTGCGTCCGATTATCCTTTCAACGGTTCCAAACTTTTCGCCGATCCTCACTCTCTGCCCAACTTCTGGTTTTTCCCTGAATTTTGTTATGCTGATGCTGTCCTTCTTGCTCGGATCATATTCTCCAAAAGCCTTTGCTGGCGGAATTTTAACTTCCCCCTTGTATCCAACTTCTTTGCCCACGAGATCCTCGTCAAGTCCCTTGAGCACGTGTCCCTCACCGACGACAGCGTAGATGTCTCCATATTTTGTGTTCTCGTTGAATATTCCGCTCCGCTTTGCAACTTCTTCACTTGTAGTATCTATAACCTCTCCGGTTTCCAGTTTTGCGGTATAGCTGATTTTAACGAAATCACCATTTGAGATCATTCGATCACCTCTGCAAGAGCCTTTTGGAGGGTATATATTATTTCTCCAACCCACAAAAAGCAGAATAGAATGTTAAAATTAGGCAAAACTTCAAAATTTTTATTCCACTCTTTCACTCTTTCTGCTTTTTCTTCTTTATCACTTCCTCGATTCTTCTCTCCAGAGGCTCCTCATGAGTATATGGGCAGATCAGGTAGTGCTCTATCGCCTTTGCAATCGCATCTTTTGTTGCGCTCTCACCCGTTTTCTTCTTCAATTCTTCCAAAACATTTTCGGGCAATACAGTTTGGGCATGCACGATCTTCGTCATCGTAACCACCTATAATAATAATCAACACTACCATTATTTAAGCTTTTCTCATTATTATCATCGAGCGGAGCTAAAATCCTCAACATTATTTCAGCTGTAATTTTATAAATACTTCGTTGAGCAAAAAAACTTATAACGCACTCCTTTTCTTTTATACCTATGATACTAATTAATAAGAGGGATGTAACTCGCCTTTTGATCCTTTCAGAGCTGTTGCTTAATCCTCAGTGCAATCAGAGAGACATTGCGAAGAAGCTCGATCTCACTCCTCAGGCAATTTCCGAGCACTTTAAGGAGCTCATAGCAGAAAATTTCGTGAAGGTTATCCATAGAGGGTACTATGAGCTAACGGAAAAGGGAGAGGAATGGCTATCGAAAAATCTCCTCGACCTGCACGTTTTTAGTGAGGAATTGCTCAAGAGGGTTTATTCAAAGACTCTGGTCACGATTGCGAAGGGAAGCGTGAAAGAGGGAGACGTTGTTAAATACTGGTTCGAGGATGGATTCATATTTGCAAAAAAAGACACAGAAGGGAACGGAATCGCCCTAACTTCTGCAGAAGATGGAGAAGATCTGCTCATAAAGCCTACCGGCATATTCGAAGCACCGCATAAGGGAGAAATAGTCGTCGTTAAAGTCCCGAATGTCGGAGAGGGTGGAAGCAGAAAGGTTAAACTCGAAGAGCTCAAAAATCTCGTGAAGAGTAGGAGCAGGAGTATCGTCGTTGCCATGGGTGTGGAAGCGCTAATCGCCTGCAGAAAGATAAATTTAGAGCCGATCTTTTTCGGAGCTAAGGAAGTTTGCATAGAAGCAGCCCACCATGGCTGTGGAGTGATTGCAGTATGTTCTGAGGATAGGTTGAACGATCTTCTCAGGAGTTTAATTGAGGAAAGGCTGAAGTTTGAGATCAAGGAGTTTTGAGGAATATAATATTTCCTCTGCCCTTTTTAACCTTTTCAATGAGTCCCCTTCTCTCAAGATCAGCGATTATTAAGCTTAACTTCGCTTCGCTGAAGCCGAGCTTTCTTCTTAGCTCTTTCTGAGTTATTCTTCCACCTTCTGCTTTGATCAGCTCGAGAACCTTCCTGAGATCCTCAGGTAGAACCTCGATTTCCTCACTTTTCTCAGTTCTGAATTTTCTCTTCAAAGCAAAAATTACCAAAATTCCTGTTAAACTTAAACCAACAGCAAGCCAGCTATAATCCTCTTCGCTTAATTCTTCAATCTCTGGCATCTCAGGTGGCTCAACGATCTCGAGCTCCGGAAAGATTATGATGTCGAACGTAACCCTTCCTTTTACAGTAACGTTCTCAATTGCGAAAAGATTTCCGCTTCTTGCGATTATCGTATACTCGCCCGGTTCAACTTCGAAACTGTAACTTCCGTTTTCAGCAACCATCTTCTGCTCTATCCCGTTCTTTATGCTAACAACAGCTTTAACGGGTTCAAGTGTATCCCAGCGATAAACCTTTCCATGGATCTCGTCCGCAATTGCTGTGGTGGAGACAAAAATTAGGACCAAGAGAAAAATAGCCGGTTTCAAATCAGATCCCTCAGATATGGTTTGGGTGGCAACCTTCTCTTGTGCTCAGATCTTTCAACGAGCTTTAAGACTCTCTGAAATTTCTCATCTTCCCTTCTTATTCCTTTCTCAATCAGCTTCAGTATTTCATCAAGCTCCGCATAGCTCATTCCGATTTCATCCTCATCAGTCTGTCCAACAAAAAGTCCAGCGGTTGGCTTCTTCCTTATTATCTTCTCAGGAATGCCCAAAAATCTTGCAAATTCGAATATCTCTGTCTTGTAAAGGTCTCCGATTGGCTGAAAATCCACTCCGCCATCTCCGTACTTCGTGAAATAACCTATCGAGATTTCGCTCTTGTTCCCAGTGCCCGCCACGAGTCTGTTAAGGCTGTTGGCGTAGTAGTAATTTATTAGCATTCTAATTCGTGGCTTCAGGTTCATTTCCGCACTCCTGCTACCTTTACCAAGCTTATCGCTCAGCATTTTAACGATGTTCGAGATCTCGATGACTTTGAACTCTATTCCAAGCATTTTGGCGATCTCTATGGCATCTTCCACGTCTTCCTTGCTCGTAACATCCTCCTCAGGCATTATCGTTGCAAGCACCTTATCTTTGCCCAATGCTCTCACGCAGAGAAAGGCAACAACAGCACTGTCAAGACCACCGCTCAACCCTAAAACGACTCCTGTGGCATTTGCGGATCTCACCTGCTCTCGAATGAAATCGATGATTCGCTCTGCGATTCGCTCAAAGTCCATGGAAAAAGTTTTTGTAGTTGAAGATAAGGGTATCGATCTAAATATCTATGGGCATATTTCAAAGTTTGTTTGATTTCATATAAAGCAAATTAGATAGATTTTTAAACCCAGAGTCTTCAAGCAAATTATGAGGTCAGCACTTTCGCTTATACTGTTGCTATCAATTGGAATCGCTTCCGCAGAGATCATCCCATCTCTCTGCTGGAAAACGGAGCTTACTGGTTTAGTTGACGCAAGTCCGAGCTACGACAATGGTAGCATTTACGTGACAAACTGGTATGGCTGGTCAGACTGGAGACCAGGATTATACAAGCTGAACGCAACAACTGGAGAGATCGAGTGGAGAAATGAAGAAATAAGCGGTGCGGGAAAGGCGATAGTAGTTGGAAACACAGTGGTGGTTGGAAATCTCTCGGGGCATCTTTATTTCGTGAACGCAACCAATGGTGTGATTGAGAAAAAGATCTTGCTCGAAGAAAACCCCTCTTGGTATGGCATAGCTTCATCACCCATTTACCACAACGGAACCATTTACGTTCAAACGTTCTCAAACTCAACAATTTGGGCCCTAAGACCTGATGGGACGTTAAAATGGAACTTCTCAGCAAACGTCGAGAGCAGTCCATATGCAAGTCCATTTGCATTCGAAAGCAAGATTTTCTTCTCTGCAGGTAACAGATTGTTCTGTTTAAACGAAAACGGAGGAGAGTTGTGGAATTTCACCGCAGATTCAAAAATAACGAATTCTCCAGTTGTCAGCGATGGAAGGGTCTTCTTCGCAACTCAGAGCTCCATTTATGCTCTCGATATAAACGGAACTCTCCTTTGGAGTAAGGCTTTTAATGGAACTATATCCAATGCGGTTCTTTCAGATTCAATGGTTTGTATCGGTGGTATAGACAGCCTTTCATGCTTCAACGCTACGAATGGCGAATTATTGTGGAAGTTTCCAAGAGAGGGAAAGACAGAGGGAAAGGTGGATTCAACTCCCGCAATTCAAAACGGAAGAATTTACTTCGCGACAAACACGCAATATGGGACAATTTATGCCCTGAATCTCAGCGATGGAAAGCTTCTATGGTTTTACAGCCTCATCCCTCCAGAGGATAGCTATTACAATATAATGTCTTCCCCAGTAATTGCTGAGGGGAGACTCTTCATAGGCTCCGACTCTGGTTATGTTTACTGTTTCAACTCCTCAGGAACGATTGAGCTGAACGTTACTCTCTACCCCGGGAACTACACGGAAATGGTTGATGGAAAAGAATACGAGATCAGCAGAACTTCCGCTTTAGGAGCTTTACACTTTGCGAGCATTGGTGCAAAGGCTGACGGAGCGGAAATCGGATTCAGCTACAGACTCAATGACTCGTGGTATTCAAGCTATGGTTTATTCTTAGAATCCGCAATGGGCTTGGATGAGCTTTGGTGGAGTTTTTACGTTAATGATGAAATGCCTTGGTCCGCATTGGATAAAACGGAGCTGGAAAATGGAGATACGCTTTATTTGATCTATGGAACAGGCTTCGAAACCCCAGATAATGCGACTACGATGTTGAAGATAAACGTTGAAATAAAACCAGCCGGAATAAACAGCGTTTCAGCGAACCCGGGGGTTAGAGGCGGAAATATCTCCGCTTTCGTGAATGTTTCAGCTGAGGAAGGATGGTATGCTCTTGTCCTGAGCGGAGTAAATTCAGAAGGTGACAGTCTTGCAGGAATCGCGACTTTTTACGCGAATGGCGATCTCAGAGTCCCATTGCTCATCGCGATTCCACAGCAGGTGAAGGTGGGCACTTACAGGCTTTACGCTGGAATTTACAAGCTCGAGGAGTATCCAGAGAAATTAATCTCATGGTTCGGTCCAGTAGAGGTCGAGGTAAGATGAGGTCGATTTTTCTACTAATCCTTCTCATCACTCCAGCACTCGCTTTGAACATTCAGGTTTCTGGAGATTGCGTTAATCAAAAAATTTTCATTTCCACCGATGAGCCAAGCCTTCTGATTTTGAGAATGAACTACGGAGTTCCAATTTACACAAGCACATTTGAAGGCCAGGCGGTCTTTGTTCCCAAAATCACTGGAGAACTGCTGATCACCGCAATTTCTGAAAAAGAAGAAGCAAGCAAGGTTGTAAGAATACGAGAATGCATGGCAACTGGAGGTGTCAAGATTTATGCTAACATACTCCCAGCTGGAAGCTTTGACGAACAGGGGAAAGAGATAAACTGGAGAACCGCTTACGGTGCACTTAAAAAAGCATGTGAAATTCTTGGATACTCCTATACACCAAAACTGACGGATTGGGGGATCTTCGTCGATTGCGTTCGTGATGTCTGCACAGGAAGCCTTGGAGAGACTTCTGGCTGGATGTATTGGGTGAACTATCCAAATAAGCCAATGCCCGGAATTCCTGCTACAGATTATCAAGTCTATCCAAACGATGAGATCCTCTGGTATTTCTCGAGAAGCATGGATGAAAAGCCCGAGGATTCACCTTACAGCCTAAGAATCTATCTCGGCCCCAACTATGAAATAACTGTGAATGTGAAGTGGGAAACAAATCTCCCTCCTGTTGCAGATTTCGACTTCAGTCCATCAGTTCCCTATGCTGGTCAGGAAGTTGTTTTCAATGCCTCAAAGTCCTTCGCTTTAAGTGGCAAGAAGATAGTCGAATACCTCTGGGAAATAGAGGGCAAGGAGCTAAGAGGAGAGGTCATTGTATACAAATTCGAAAAGGAGGGAGAATATGAAGTCAAGCTCACGGTTTTCGACGATGAAGGTCTACACGATTCTGTTGTAAAGCTTATAAAGGTAGCTAAAGCTGAAGAGCATGGAAATTTCACTGTAGAGGGGGAAAGAGTTATCGATCTCGGATTTGGTGTTTTGAAGATCAGAGCGGAGAAAGCAATAGTTTCCTTAAAAAATGAGAGTTGCAGATTCCCCTACCACGATGTGAAACTCTGCTTCAGTCTGTGGTCAAATGAATCGATATCAGCGGTTCTTGAAAGCAATGAGAGCTTTGAGATATTTAATTTTGCCAAGGACAGATGGGTGAGTGTTGAGGAGGAAGATGGGAAATTTAAGGCGAACATTTCCATAGGCAAGTTTGCAGTCCTGACTCCCTGGAAGGATTTTCCGTTTGATGAGAAAGATGAGAGGATAAGAAAGGCACTGGAGTATCTGAGGAGTTTGCAGAGAGATGATGGAGGTTTTGGAGAGGAGAAAAGCCTTTTTTCAGCGACATGCTGGGCTATTATGGCTATTGTTTCTGCAAACGAGAACTTGGAGGAGTGGAAAAAGGATGGAAAGAGCCCAGTGGATTATCTAAGGGAGAACATTAAAGAAGAAATTGGAAAGATGGGTACAGCGGATATAGCGAGGGCGATTCTTGCGATTGTCTATGCTGGCGAAGATCCGAGGAATTTTGAGGGATTTGATTTGGTAAAAATGCTCAAGGAGAGAGTAAAAGATAACGGGCAAATAGGGGACTACGTTTACACGACGATCTGGGGTGCTCTGGCATTGAAATCCGCAGGAGAGGATGTGTCAAAGTCGATAGAGTGGCTGAAGTCTGTGCAGAATCCAGACGGTGGATTTCCCTGGATCGAGGGAGAGGAGAGTGACTGCGATGATACTTCTGCTGCGATTCAATTACTGGCGATTGCTAAGGAGCACCAGACTTTGAATAGAGCCATTGAGTATCTGAAGACATGTCAGAATCCAGATGGTGGAATTAAGTATTTTGGAGAATCCGCAAGCAATTCTGCAAGCGATTCGTGGGCTATTCAGGCTTTAATAGCTGGCGGAGAGAATCCGATTAACTTCAAGAGAAACAATCTAAGCGTTGTGGACCATTTGCTCAGCCTTCAGAGCAAGGAAGGATACTTCAAATACACTGCCTACGAGGTCTCAAATCCCGGCTATATGACCGCATCTGCCGTAATGGCTCTTCTCGGAAAATTCCATCCGATAAAAAGCTTACCCGTATACACTACTACCTTAACAGTGGAGAACAGGACAACTCTTACAATGCCAATTGAGATCTTCTCAGAAACAGGCATTGACGAGCTCAGTTTAATAGCTGAGGGGGTTGAAAATCTGACCTTCAGAATAGAGAGGCTGAGGGAAGTTCCGGAAGGTATCAGTCTCGATAATGCGGTTCTTTATCTTTCAATCGATCTTACGCCATCTAATGTCAGCGGTTACATAAAATTCGCAGTTCCAAAGGATGAAAAAAGCTACATCTTGATGAAATTCGATGGAAATAACTGGATAAGGCTTAAAACTGAGTTCTTGGGCTGTGATGAAAGCTACAGATATTATCAGGCGTATACTCCGAGTTTCAGCTACTTTGCACTGGTTGAGGAAAAGAATGTCTCACTAATTCAAAGCACAACACCATTGGAAACAACCGCATTCATCACGCAAACTCCAACAACTCCTGAACCATTTAAAGAAAGCGCAGAGACAACTGAAGGCTTTGAGCTGTTTATCGCAATAATAGCGGTCATCGCATTCTTGATACTCGTCACCTATAGGCTGAGAAGATGAGGTTAAGAACTGCACCGATCGTCTTGATATGCATTCTCATCGCACTCTGCGTTCAACCTGAGATCGAAGAGCAGAAAAAATCTGAAAATTCCTTTAATCTCTCTGTCGATGACACGGGCTATGAAATAACAGCGGGAAATCCCAAGAGGATAGTTTCACTATCCCCAAGCAATACTGAAATACTCTTTGCCATCGGGGCGGGAGACAGAGTTGTCGGCGTTACAGACTACTGCGATTATCCTCCAGAAGTGATCGAAAAAGTCAGAAAAGGTGAGATTCAGAGAGTTGGAGGTTATTCGACAGTCAACATTGAGAGAGTTCTGGCTTTGAAGCCGGATCTCGTTTTAGCTTCCTATGGAAACGGATTGGCAACCATCGAAACGCTCAGAAAGTTTACGAACGTCCTGGCCTTCGATCCAAAAGATATAAGGGGAGTAGAGAGAACGATTCTGGCAATAGGGAAAGCGGTGGGGAATTATGAGAATGCTGAAAAACTGGTTGAGCAGATGGAGGAAAGAATTTCAAAAATAAAAGCAAAGGAGAGGAGCGGAAAGAAGGTAGTTCACATAATCTGGAATGATCCGATTTGGGTCAGCGGTAAGGAGACCTTCATAGACGAGGCTATCTCAATAGCTGGAGGAGTTAATGCTTTCAACTTCTCGGGCTGGAGAACCGTGAGCGTAGAAGACCTGATCAGAGCAAATCCAGATGTAATAATCGTGAGCAGTGGCAGTGGTATGGGGGGCGGGAAAGACGTGGTTTACGAGTGGGTTATATCGGATAGCAGGCTTAAGAGTGTTAATGCGGTTAAAAATGGAAAAGTTTTCGTCATAGACGCGGATATTATCTCCCGTCCCGGTCCGAGAATTGTAGATGCGGTTGAACAGGTCTACGCGTTTTTAAGCAACTAATCCCTTTTTTTAGGAAAAGGCTTATATAGTGGGAAAATTCTCAGAAGGTATGAGCAGATACGTTCTTGATGAGGAATATCTACCAAGGAGATGGTACAACATAATCCCAGATCTTCCAGAAAAGATTCCTCTACCGCTGAATCCGGCAACTAATGAACCAATAAAGCCACACGAACTTGAGCCAATTTTTCCAAAGTCTCTGATAAAGCAGGAAATGAGTGAGGATAGATGGATCAGGATCCCAGAGGAAGTTCTCGAGATCTATCGACTCTACAGACCGACTCCACTTGTGAGAGCGGAAAGACTGGAAAAAACTCTCAAGACACCGGCGAAGATCTTCTATAAATACGAGGGTGTCAGTCCTCCCGGGAGCCATAAGCCGAATACAGCGATAGCTCAGGCATACTACAACATGAAGGAAGGAGTGGAGATGCTCACAACTGAAACTGGTGCGGGGCAATGGGGTTCAGCACTGGCCTTCGCAACCAATCTCTTCGGTCTGAAGTGCAGGGTTTACATGGTGAAGGCGAGTTATGAACAGAAACCCTATCGGAGAATTTTAATGGAAACCTGGAAAGCGGAAGTTATTCCATCGCCAAGCAATCTTACAGAAAGCGGGCGGAAAATCCTTGAAAAGGATCCAGATTGTCCCGGAAGTCTTGGAATTGCAATAAGCGAAGCGGTTGAGACCGCTGTTAGGAGTGGAAATGCGAAGTATAGCCTTGGGAGTGTACTGAATCATGTTCTTTTGCACCAGACCATTATCGGTCTTGAGGTTAAGAAACAGCTTGAACTTCTCGACCTTAAGCCAGACTACCTCATCGGCTGTGTTGGAGGCGGAAGCAACTACGCGGGATTCATTTACCCCTTCGTGAAAGATGCGGTTAATGAGGGCATTGAGCTGATCGCAGTTGAGCCAAGAGCCTGTCCAACACTGACCTCCGGGGAATACAGATACGACTTCGGAGACACCGCGGGCTTGACACCACTGCTTATGATGTATACACTCGGCCACGACTTCATCCCACCACCAATACATGCAGGAGGGCTTCGATATCACGGAATGGCCCCATCGCTCTGCATTTTAGTGAAAAACGGAATCGTGAAGCCCATAGCTTTAGGACAGCGTGAAGTCTTCGAAGCAGGTGTCTTATTCTCGAGGGTTGAGGGAATAATTCCTGCTCCGGAAAGTGCTCACGCAATAAAGGTGGCAATTGACAAAGCTCTGGAAGCGAAGAAGAATGGTGAGGAGAAGGTGATAGTCTTTAACCTAAGCGGTCACGGTTACTTCGATCTGAAAGCATACGAAGAATATCTCAGGGGAACACTCCCAGATACATAATGAGAGGAGAGTTAGCGATCCTTTTTTCTGCCATTTTAATGGGCACGATATCGATCTTTGTTCGCAACACAGGTAGCGACCCTCTTTCTGTCACCTTTCTCCGCCTCTTTTTTGCCACGATATTCCTTCTTCCTTTAATCGTGCTCACAAGGGAGAAGCTGAGGATATCAAAACTTCTCTTCGCCTTGGCATTCTTCAATCTGCTCACGATCGTTTCTTACATCAGCGCAATACAGCATGTTGAAGCGGGAACTGCAGCCCTGCTTCTCTACACTGCTCCGATCTATGTGTTAATATTTGCTTTTCTGACGGGCGAAAGGATAGAAAGAAAGTCTATTATTTCACTTCTTCTCGGACTCCTTGGCTTATATTTGATGCTTTCTCCTTATCCGGAACTAAATCTTGGGCTGATTTCAGGAATAGTTTCGGGGATTAGCTATGCAGTTGTCTTCGCTTTAACCAAGAAAGCAAAAGAATTTTCATCTTTCCAGATAACATTCTTCAATATCCTTTTCGGCTCACTTCTTCTCTTGCCCTATTTCGTGCTAAATTTTGCGGATTTCTCAATCCCATGGGCGATAGGGCTCGGTCTGATCCCATCCGCAATTCCGTTCACTCTTCTTGTTTATGGAATAAAGCACGTTAAGCTTCATAGAGCCCCAATTATTGCATTGATCGAGCCTCTCAGCGCTATTGTCGTGGGATATATTTACTTCGGGGAAATTCTTACTTCCAAGCAAATTTTTGGTGGGATTCTGATCATTTTAAGCACAGCTATTTCATTGCGAGAATGAAAAAGGTTATATGTTGCTATCATCATACAAAACTGGTGATTGAGAGCTGGGAAGAGTACAGGATTTTCGAGGAAGAACTCAGAAAGTTTTTAAAAAATGTTGATACTCACCCCAAGATAAGAGAGGCGCTGGAATACATATTATCCGCGGGTGGAAAGAGAATAAGACCAATAATAGCGCTTATTTCGGGCAAACTCTGTGGCGGTAGTTATAAGAGGCTAATGAATTTTGCGATTGCGGGAGAGCTCCTTCACACCGCAAGCTTGGTTCACGATGATCTAATAGATAGAGCCAACTTGCGACGTAATTCCTTGCCGATTCACGTGAAATATGGTGAAGAATTTGCGATAGTTTTTGGGGACTGGCTGATCTCGAAAGCAATCGAACTACTCTCAATTTATGGAGAAGAAGTCATTAGAGATTCCGCATTTGCAGGATTGAAAATGTGCGAGGGAGAGCTGATCGATATTTACAGCAAAACCAGCGAATTCGGTGAAGAGGAGTATTTTGAGTGCATAGAAAAGAAAACCGCTTATGCATTCGCATACTCGGCAAAGATCGCTTGTAAAATTGTCTGTAAAGACAGCGAAGCTATGGAGAATCTTCAAAATTATGGGCTGAGCTTAGGAATAGCTTATCAGCTTGTGGATGATCTGCTCGAATATCTGGAAGTTTTGGATGAAAAGAGATCCCAGCTCGAATCCCTGACTCTGCCACAGCTTTATGAGAAGAAATTCGGCAAAGAGAAGGCGATAAAGGAGATTCTCAGGCTAATATCTGTTTTCGCAGAAAAAAGCAAGGAATACTTGGCATCATTTCCAGGTTGTGAGGAAAAGAGGAAGCTTGAAAGGATCGTGGATATAATGACATTTGAAATGCTCGAAAAAAGATTACCTATTCCTGAGCTTTCTAAATAGCGTCTCGTTATTCCTAAGCACTTTTTCGGGTTCTTTAACTCCAGAGCCGAGAAGGATCTTTTTTGCCACCTCAGAGTTTATTATATCGCTTGGAGAATGCATGTCCGTGTTGATCACGAGATCGCATGAGAATTTTTCCGCTACTCTTGCAACGTGCCCATTTGCCAGGCAATGCCCTTTTCTTGCGGAGATCTCCAGGAAGATCTTGTTCTCTCTTGCCTTTTCCGCATCTTCATCTTTGATCAGCCCGGGATGGGCCAGAATGTTGATCTCCTCATCCAATGCACTCGAATTCGTTCCTTCAGCCACAGGTTCAGCGATCGTCTCCCCGTGCACAACCACAATTTCAGCACCCTCTTTCCAAGCAAGTTCCACAGCCCTGCCTATCAGCTTTGGGGGAACATGCGTGATCTCAACTCCGACGAGAAATTCGATCTCGTAATCAAAATCTCTTAGCTTTAGGAGATTTGAAAGAACGTGAGATATGTTTGAAAAGTCCGCATGGTCGGTGATGGCGAATCCTTCATTTCCAATGGAAGCCATTCTCCTAACCATTTCGCTCGGCATAAGTTCACCATCGCTGAAGATCGAATGAGTGTGCAGATCGAACATGAAAACCTTTAAAATATTTGGGGTAATAAAACCTTTTGTATGGGGGGGTTGAGGAGGATCGTACTTGACGTTCTCAAGTCTCACGAACCATCCAATGTTTCCTTTGCCCTTAAACTCAGCGAACTTGAGAATGTTGAAGGAGTTAACATAACGCTTTCAGAGATCGATCAGGAGACGGAGTCTGTTAAGATCACGATCGTCGGCACTAACTTGGATTACGATGAAATAAAAAATGAGATCGAGGCACTCGGTGGTGTGGTGCACAGCATTGACGAGGTTGTTGCGGGGAAGAAGATCGTTGAAGCGGTCAAGACCGAGCAGGACTGAGTACTTTTGAAAAAAGCAATCCGATCTCGAATAAGAGGATCATCGGCAATGCAAGCATGGTCTGGGTGAAAATGTCGACCGTGGGCGTTACAAGCGCGGAAATGGCAAAGAATAGCACATAGATGTGCCTGCGGTAGTATCTGATCGTTGAGTATTTTATAACACCGTTTTTAACGAGAAAAACGATAACAATGGGTATCTGGAAGAAGAAGCCGAAGATCAGGGTCATGAGGATGACAAAGTTCACGAATTCCGAAAGGCTGTAAAGCGGGGTTACTCCCTGTGAGACAGTAATGCTGTGAAGAAAGTGTATAACAAATTTCATTATAAAAAATCCGTATACTAATCCGAAGATGAAAAGAAGAAGCGAGGAGACAGCGTAGGCTTTAGCAGACTTTTTGATGATTCCACTCGTTCTTAAAGCCCTGCTCGCCAGTATAAGCAGGTAAGGGAGCGTCGCTCCCAAACCTATGGCTATCGAAATCTTTATGCTCAGCACAAGAGATTCCAATGGAGTCAGCACAACGGGGCCAGCGAACGGGGTCACGAGCTTAGAGATGTTTCTGAGCTCTTCGAGTGCCGAAATCTCGCTCGAGTTCTTTAATCTCTCCGCAGATCTTTTAAGCTCTTCAGAAATCTTCTGAATCTGTTCTTCGCTGAGTGAGGGCTTTGGATACATCTCTTCAATGACGAGACTGATGAGTGCTGGGGTGAAGGGAAAGGAGACGAATATCGCAATGGCTAAGAGGGCGAAAATTTTGACGATATTTCTTCTTATCTCAACCAAGATCCTTGCCCAATCTCTTGCCTCCAAATCAGCACCTCAGAGGCAGTATGTTTCGTAAACGTATTCCTGAATCCCTTTGAGCGTGCTTTCAATGAAGAAGTCTTCTCTCTTCTTTATGTCATCGTCAAGTAGTTTGTAGTTCGAGAATTTTGTATCTTTCTCGAGAAGTTCTACCTTTGCAATTCTGCTCAGCTCCCTCTCATCTCTTATATCCCTTCTGCAAGCTATATCGTAGACGGTGGATACCCAGAGCTTCAGCTGTTTAATCGCTCTCTCAACGATTTCAACGCTATCTCTCTTGAATCCGAAATGAGCAAAGCAGACTCTCTTGCTCCCCAGTTTCAGAAGCTTCTCGAGGGAGTTCATAGCGGACTCATAGTGGAATTTTGGTGGAGTTGCGGGGCGGAGATAGTAGTCGTTTTTCAGCGGAACGTGAACGCCTGCGCATTCTCCGATAAAGAGAAACTCGCCGAAGAGATAGCTCTGGTGGTGCGAAGCATGGCCGGGGGTTTCTATAACCTTGATTTCTTCTCCAGCAAAATCGATCTTCCCTTCGTAAATTTTTTCTACTTCAATACCCTTTGGCTTTCCATAAATCTCCGCAATGCTTCCTATTGCTTCAACTGAAGCTCTCCAAAGCTTTTCGGGATTAACGAGGTGTTCTCTAGCACTCTTATGTGCAACAACTCTCGCGGTTGGAAACTTTTCAAGTAGCTCAGCAATGCCACCTGAATGATCGAGATGAATGTGTGTGAGGAGAACAAATTCGACCTTTCTTATTCCAAGATAATTCAGAGCCTCGATTAGCTTTGGAATCGTTGCTTTTGGACCTATATCTACAAGAACTGCAGAAGATCCATTCTTTATTATCCAACAGCTTATAAATTTCCTGAATCCCTCGATTTCCTGCGGGAGATCAACGAGATACAGGTTGTCCGAGGCTTCGATTATATTCATATTCACATTAGTGCGGGAAAAGTTAAAATCTTTTTGCATTATTCAGAAAGGAACATGGAGTTCAATCCTTTCCAGCGAAAATTCCGAAAAGGGGAGAAGAGGGTTGCACTTGTTTATTCGAACCGCTACGCAGGAGGTGTGGCGAACATCGGGCTTCAGCAGATATACGCGGAGATAAACGAGTTTGCAATATGCGAAAGGTTCTACGCGGACGTCTTTGACGGTCTTAGAAGTGTTGAAACTGGAACACCGCTTTCAGAATTCGACTTTGCCTTATTCAGCATCCAATACGAAAATGATTGCTTCAAAGCTGTTGAAATCCTGCGAAAAAGCAATTTTAAAGGCATAAAAATTGCTGGTGGCCCATGCGTCATGGAAAATCCAAGGCCACTGCGAAGATTTTTCGACGCCTTTTTTATTGGAGAAGTGGAGGGAAAGCTTGGGGAAATACTCTCGGTAAAAGAAGCGGTCGAGCTTTCGGGAATTGAGGGAATATGGACTGGAAGGGAAGATAGAGTGAAGAGGGTTTTTTCAAAGATTGGAAAGCATCTCGAAAAGGAGATAATCGCAGAGGGAGCTTATGGAAGATGCTTTTTGATTGAGCTTGGAAGGGGCTGTGTCAGGAAATGCAGTTTCTGTCTTGTCAGGCAGATCTATGCTCCTCCAAGATGGAGGCGTGTTGAGGATTTGCCGGAGGTAAGAGATGTGGGAAAGGTAGCCCTTATCGCCCCTTCGCCAACGGATCATCCGAGGTTCAAGGAGATTCTGCAGTCATTCGTTGAGAGAGGATTAGAAGTCTCTCCGAGCTCTTTGAGAGCGGATGCTTTAAATGAGGAGTTGGTTGAGCTGTTAAAGGCGGGAAATGTTAAGAGCATAACGCTTGCTCCAGAAACATCTTCAGAAAAACTTTCAGAGATCTTGAGAAAGGAAATAAGCTTTGAAGACCTAAGAGAAGCTGTCGAAATCTGCGCGGGAAAATTCGAGAAGCTGAAGCTCTACTACATGGTTGGAATTCCCGGAGAAAGCATTGAGGATGTTCGAGGAATAGTTGAGCAGGCAAAAGAGCTTAAAAGTTTGATTCCAAGGGTTGAGATCTCTGTCAATCCACTTGTTCCAAAGCCCCATACACCAATGCAATGGTTTGGATTTGATAAGCTGGAGGATCTGCAAAAGAAGATCAATCTGCTCAGAGTTGAATGCGTTAAGGCAGGTATAGAGTTTTCACAGCCAAACTTGAGGGAATTCGTCTTGCAGACGATCATCGCAAGAGGAGATGAAAGAGCGGGGGACATATTTGATGGTAAAAGCTATAGGGACTTCAAATACCTTCTGAACCCTCTGGATCCTGAGATTGAACTTCCATGGGACTTCATAGATCACCATTACAAGAGGGATAGACTCTTGAGGGAATTCGAGGAGATTAAAAGCGGTTTGGAGAGCAGAAAAGAGAGTGGCTAAATTTTTAAAGCGGATCCCTTATCCTTAGTTTCAAGTTATGTTTGTGGCGATTGAGATAGGACTTCGAAGTGCACAACGGTGAAAAATTCCTTGTCGCTAATATCTCCGTATATTTCTTTGAGCTTTTTGATCAGCTCTTCTCTGCTTTCGAATCCGTCGAGCTTTGCATCTTCTTCGCTGATCTCAGAAAGCCTTTTTACTACCACTTTCCTGATCTTTGCGAGTGCAAAAGACTTTTCATTGGCAGTGAGCTCAACGATCCTTCCCACTGGGTAGCTCTTTATTCCCCTCCTAACAGTTGTCCTCTTGCTCCCGCCAAGGATCTTTTGTATGAATTCCGGATCGAAATTGAGCTTTTCCGTCATTCAAGCTTTATTTTAATCCCGGTTTCCTCCTCAACCTCTTTAAATCCTTCCTTAAGCTCTTTTACCTGCTCAGTGTCAAGGCTTAGAAGAAGGGCCATGAATTCTCCAACATGTGTTTTCTCTTCCTTTGCAACATCCAAAAACATTTTCCTGCATTTCTCGTCAGGGCTGAATTTGGCCAATTGTTCGTAAAGGCTTATTGCATCAAGTTCTGCGGAGATTGCAAGCCTTAAAGCTTCCATCAACTCTTCCTTAGTGAACTCCTTCTCCCTGACCACAAGGGCGGGGTTTAAAGAGAGCATGATAATTCCAAGCTCGCATAATATATAATCTTTCTCCTGAACAGAAATGGGTCCGCGGGGGTTTGAACCCCGGACCTTTCGCTTATCAGGCGAACGCTCTAACCAGGCTGAGCCACGGACCCTTCCAATTCTTTAACTTGAAGATTTTAAAGGTTTTTTAATCTCTCGAATTCCCTGGTTCCTTTTTAAATTACGTTGTTTATTAGTTTTTCGTATCGAGCTTTTAACTGATCACTGGATTTCTGAGCACACCTATTCCTTCGATCTCGACTTCCACGAGATCCCTGTCTTTCAGCTTTCCAATTCCCGCAGGGGTTCCTGTGGCGATTAAATCTCCCTTTTCAAGCGTCATTATTGAGGATATGAACTCCACGAGAGTGAAGACGTCGAAGATCATGTTTGAAGTGCTTGATCTCTGTCTGACTTCCCCATTAACCCTCGTTTCAATTCTCAGATCTGATGCATCCTCGATCTCCGCTATATATGGGCCGACTGGAGCGAAGGTGTCAAAGCTCTTAGCCCTCGTCCACTGACCATCCTTTCTCTGCAGATCTCTTGCGGTGACATCGTTAAAGCATGTATATCCGAGAATAACATCCTTGGCTTTCTCTTTTGGAACATTCCTGCATCTTCTTCCGATCACAACTGCGAGCTCACCCTCATAGTCGACCCTTGAAGAAAGCCTTGGCAGAACTATCGGATCTAGGTCACCGATCACAGCACTTGGAGGCTTTAGAAATATTACAGGCTCTTCGGGAACTGGAATCCCTAGCTCATTCGCATGGTCTATGTAGTTAAGCCCAACCGCAACGATCTTCGTAGGCTCAACCGGTGGAAGGAACTTTACGGAAGATAATGGAAACTCAAATGGATCGAAGAAAATTCTATCCTTTGAGATCTCGAATCTGCCTTCATAGAGCTTTCCATTTGCAATAAATCGCCCGATCATTTCAACACCTCTTTTTCTGCCATGTGTCAGCTGAATCTTGAAGGCTAAAATAATTTTCTTGCAGAGACAAAGCCCCCTCTTTGCTTGGCATAATCTAAAAACTTCGAGAGGAGAAAGTTTCTGCCCTCCAAGACTTTTGCATTTCCCAGGGCGATGAACTTGGCCTTGGCCCTTGTAATTGCAACGTTGAAGATCTTCTTATCTGAAGCAAAGAACAGGTTGTTTGTGGCGGTGATCGAGTAGATCACAACCTCCTTTTCCCTTCCCTGGTAGCTGTGAACCGTTGCAACCTCACAGCCAATTCCAAAATCAGCGAGTATCGACTTTATAAACTCTCTCTGCTTCACATATGGTGTTACAATACCGATTTCATCCTCACCAATAGCATCAGCGAGCTCTTCGCAGATCTCACACGCCAATTCTGCTTCAGTTTCGTTTACCTTCGACGCTCCAACCTTCTTTTCCTCTCCACCACAGTCTATAAAAAGCACAGGCTTCTCTGGATCTCCTACTTCGGGAATGCTCGTTTTTACTTCCCGCATTTTGACATTCTTGCATCTTTCATCGATTTCAAGATCTCTGTAAACTTCTCTCGCTGAGAAACCTATGATCTCTGAGTTGCACCTGTAATGCCTCTTAAGCCACAATGCCTTTCGGTATAGCTCGTATAAAAAGCTGAAAGCGGAAAACTTGTAAGCATTTGGAACGTTTATCTCGTAAACAGGGGGTAGCTGGAAGGGATCGCCAACGATAACTGCCTTTTTTGCTTTTTCAAGAGCTATTAACGCGGTAGAGATGCAAGTGTTGCTCGCCTCATCAATGAAAACGGTGTCGAATTCGTAGTTGCGAATACCGCTCATCGCTCCTTTGAGAATTGTAGATCCAACCGCTATTTTCCCGTTCGCAATCATTTCTTCCTGAGCTCTTGCTATTTCTCTGTAGGCGGAGGAGATCTTCTTTGCAAATTCCTCGTAGTCGCTGAATCTTATCTGCGAAAGGATTCTCGCTTCAATGCTGTGCCTTTTAGCTCCTTCAGTCAGCTTTGAGGGATGTCCAATTCTAAGACCTTTTTCAAGCTTTTCCAGCACATTATCTACTGCAATGTTCGTGTTGGAAGTTATCCACACTCTTTCCTCTTCAGAAAGCTTTTTTGCTGACTCTGCTATAAAAGTCGTCTTTCCAGTCCCGGGAGGGCCTATGACGAGCAGAATTTCCCCATCTTCAAGAGAGCATGAAGCGGAAAAGCACTCCTTCTGCCATTTGTCGAGCCAGTCAGGGGCGGAAACTCTTTTTAGCCCGCTCCAATAATCGAAATCCAGGATATCATCCATTCTGCTTGCAACCTCTTTTCTCAAAGCCAGGCTAAGCAAATTCTCCGCCTCGACGATCCTTTCTCCCTCGATTCTTTCAAATTCCTTAACTGCCAATAAAAATCCATTCTTTGCTCTTCTGACATCAATCACATAGCCAAAAGGAGTTATCCCCTCATCACAATACGCCACAACACTTCCCGCTGGTATGATGCCGGAGGAGAGAATGATCGCAATCTCTCCTCTTCTCGCGAGAATTTCAGCGTCGTAGATCTCTTTTTCAAGGACTTTTCTCTCAGCTACTTTTTCAATTTTATCCAGCAGTTCAATAAGGTTCATACGAGGTTTGACAACTTTCGAGAAGCAATTTCGTAGGCCAACTTCATTTCTTCAGTTTTAAGCATTCTTGAGATCTCCGGATATTCGTTAGCCTTGAACATTGGACGGTACTGGAACATCAGATTAAATCTAACTCCCTCTCCGAGATTTTCTGCAACCCAATCAATGACTTTTTTCGTACAGCACTGGAGGTGGTTTGGCATCACAAGGTGTCTGATAAGAAGATCTCCGTTTTCCTTGGCCCTCAAAAAGTTTCTTTTAACGACCTCCATATATCTCGGGGCCTTTGAATATCTCAATGCACAGCTGTTGTTGCCGTACTTGAAGTCTCCAAGCCAGACGTCGACGAAATCCTCTATTATCTCCGCAAGTTCCTCGCTGTGATACATGTTCGAGTTCCAGACAACGGGAATATTGGATCTGACATTTAGCAAGATCTCTGCAATCGTGTGCGCGTGCTGGTCAGGATTCCCGCCAACGAAGTTCACATTTCTGCTTCCCTGCCTGTATCGAATGTCTATGAGCATTCCAAGCTCTTCAGGATTAACAGGCATATCGTCGCTGTATACTATGTCATAATTCTGGCAGAAAACACAGGCAAATGTGCAGCGGTTGAAGAATATCGTGTGTGAAGGCACAAGCTCAGGCTCCTCACCCAAATGCAGAAACTCACTGCTGTAATAGCTCTTCGAAGAGCATTTACAGAATCCAGTGGTCTCATATCTGTTCACACCACATCTCCGCTCACAGAACTTGCATTCCTTCAGCATTTCTTTCAGAAGATCTCTCTTCAAATGCAGGAAGGAGTAGCTCTTTGGTTCTACTTTGAGAATATCAAGGTCACCTTCAAGTAGGATCTTCTTAAAATCTTTTTTTAGCTTGGAATGAACTTTTAAAAGCTCTTCCAATCCTTCAACCTTTTCTGCCTCAATTCTCTTCGCTATCTGGAATTTCGCAACCGCTTCTCCCTGGTTGATCTGGGTGTATCTTTCAAGACCCTTTACCACGATGGAATTCTGAAGAATATAATAAAACCTTATCCCTCCGGAACAAAAGGCATATATCTTAATTCGCTCACAACTTTTGAGCCGGGGTTGCCGAGTGGCAAGGCGCACGCCTGGAGTTCTAGCAACAGAGAGCGTGTGGGCATCGCCCGCGTGGGTTCAAATCCCACCCCCGGCGCTCAATAGACTATGGGCGGTTCTTTCTGCCAAAATGAGTAGTTGTTGGGGTGAAAGTATCTTCTCTCGCAAAAGCGAACAGCATCGATGAGCTTAAGTGTTTGGATAAAAGAGTAAGAGATAAATAGAAAAACAACTACAATTATTATCATGATCGTAGGTGAGATGTGGAAAGAATTTGTTGACGAATCGCTTGCAGGAACAGCAATCTTTGACCTTGATACCTATGCCTATCTTTACGTAAACAAGGTCTTCTCAGAGGCAACAGGTTATTCAGAAGAAGAGATCATAGAAAAACATCATCTCACGTTTCTGGCTCATCCAGAGGATCGTGAAAGACTTCTTTCAGTACTGGAAGATGTGAGAGCTGGAAAAAATTTTTTCTCCGAATTTAGATATGTGAAAAAGAACGGAGAAGTCAGATGGGTCTGGGGTTTTCTGAAAAAGCACGGAAAATTCGGAATAATCAACTTCATTGATATAACGAGACAGAAAAAGCTCCGCGAAGAGCTGGAATAAAGCGAGAGGTTCTACAGAAGCCTGATAGACGATGCACTTGCAGCCATGTATATCGTCCAGGGGGAGAAGATCGTCTTTGCGAACAGGTATATGGAAGAGCTTAGTGGCTACTCGCTTGAAGAGCTCATGAGCAGAAATGCTTTCGAATTCGTGCACCCAGAGGACAGAGATCTCGTTTACAGGAGAAACATGGAAAGACAGGCAGGTCTCAGAGGGACTGAAGAGTACGATTTCAGGGTTTTAACAAAGCATGGCGTGAGATGGCATTCGATAAGAGCAAGGCCAATAGTTTTCAACGGGAAACCAACATCCTACGTTACAGCAATAGACGTTACAAGACTGCATGAGGCAAATGAGAAGCTCAGAAAGCTGAATGACTTTCTGCTTGTCCTTGGAAGTATTTTGAGGCATGATATTCTTAATGAGATCACAGTTGTCAGAGGGGCAATTGAGCTGGGTGATGAGAAACTGCTTGAAAAAGCTCTGGGATCACTGGATTCAATAGTTCAGAAGCTTGAAGCATCAAAATCCGTTGAACTTGCCCTTGGCGAGCTTAAGCCAGTGAATATTCGCGAAGTTGTTAATAATGTGATCGAGAAGTAGTATGCGAATGATCAGGATGTGAAATTCCACGCAGAAGTTGAAGAAATTGAAGTCCCAGCGAATGAGGCTCCGGAATTCGTTATTGACAACATAGTTCGGAATTCCATACAGCACGGAAAGGTTAAGCCAATAACGGTTGAAATGAAGGCTTTTAGAGATAGAGATTACTGCGTTCTGAGAATAACTGACAACGGCGCTGGAATTCCTGCGGAGATCAAAGAAAAGCTCTTCAAGACAAGAGTTTCAACGAGGAAAGGTGGTGGTCTGGGGCTCTTGCTTTCTAAGAAAATCGTCGAATATCTCGGTGGAACAATCTCTGTCTTTGATAATAAACCACAGGGGGCGGGGTTTGAGATCAGACTGCCTTTAAAGATTAGCTTTTTGTAAAAGACTTAAATTTTTGCTCTTAAGGTTCCGCTTTCTCTGCTTTTGGTAAAGCTCTGTTTATTTCCTCGAGCAATTCCTCATCGCTTTTTCCTTCGGGATTTATGTTAAGGCTTTGAGCTATTTTCTCAAGCTTTTTTCTTTTCTCTTCCTTGGAAATCTTCAGATCTCTCTCCAGTTCCCTGAGCTCCATTTCCGCCTCTCTTTGTGCTTTTTTGAATTCAGCAACACCTCTTCCGAGGTTTCTCGCTAATTCGGGGATTTTACTCGCTCCAAAAAGCAGGAGGACGACGATAATAATCAGCAAAAGCTCTTGGGTTCCAATGAACATTCTTGCGAACTCCATTGTCATTATTTCTATATAGAGATTTAAAAGATTTTCTCTCAAAATTCAGACCACTCTCGCAAGCTTATATATCCTGAAGTTTAAAATGACGCATGAAAGTCGTGCTTGCTTACTCCGGTGGACTCGATACCACGGTATGCATTTTCCTTCTGAGAGAAAAGTATGGTTTTGATGAGGTCATTACCGCCACAGTCGATATCGGACTGCCTGAATCAGAGCTTAAAAGGGCAGAGGAGAGAGGGGAGAAGTATGCGGACAGACATTACACCGTTCCCGCGAGAGAGGAATTTGTTGAAGCGATATACAGGCTGATAAAGGCGAACGGGGATTATGAAGGCTACGTCCTCGGCACAGCAATTGCAAGACCAATAATCGCGGAGAAGGTTGTGGAAGTAGCTTTGAAGGAAAAAGCGGATGCGATAGCTCACGGTTGCACGGGAAAGGGAAATGACCAGCTCAGATTTGAGAACGTCTTCAGACAGTACAACTTCAGGGTTGTTGCACCAGTGAGGGAGCTGAATCTGACGAGAGAGTGGGAAATAGAGTACGCAAAGCAACACGGGATCGAGGTCCCAGCGACGAAGGAGAATCCTTTCAGTGTCGACGAAAATTTATGGAGCAGGAGCATCGAAGGTGGAAAGCTTGAAGATCCGAGCTTTATTCCACCAGAGGAGATCTACGAATGGACTGCGAAGGCAGAAACTTTGCCTGACAAGCCGGAGATAATAAAGATCGATTTCGAAAAAGGAATTCCAGTAGCTGTGAACGACAAGAAGCTCGAAGGTTTCGAGCTTGTAAAGCTTCTAAACGAGATTGGTGGCAGGCACGGAATTGGTAGGACAGACATGATCGAAGACCGTGTTCTTGGATTGAAGGCAAGGGAAAACTACGAGCATCCCGCTGCCACGATTTTGATAACAGCACATAGAGACCTTGAAAAACTTGTTCTTAGCAGAAGGGAACTCAAGCTCAAGAAGATAATTGAGGAAGAATGGGCGGAGCTCGTTTACTATGGACTCACAAATGATCCACTCTTTGAAGACCTAAACGCTTTCATCGACAAGACACAGGAAAGAGTCACGGGATGGGTGAAACTCAGGCTTTATAAGGGTTCGGTTATGCCGATCGCAAGGTATTCGGATTATGCTCTGTATTCTGAACAGCTTGTCTCCTTTGACACAAAGGCGATCGACCAGAGGCTTGCAGAAGGCTTTGCAGTATTCCACGGACTGCAGGGAAGGATGTTTCAGAGAATAAAGAGGGAAAGATTATGAGAGTCGCAATAATAAGCGTTGGAAACGAGTTGCTTAGGGGAGATACTGTAAATACGAATGCTTCATACATTGCCAAAAAGCTAACGGAGCTCGGACATGAAGTTAAGAGAATTCTCGTTATCCCGGACAGCGTTGAGGAGATCGCAGATGAGATCGGAAAAGCTTCAAGACTTTTTGACTTCGTATTTGTTACTGGTGGTCTTGGAGCAACGCATGACGATGTAACAAGCGAGGGAGTGGCAAAGGCTTTGAAAAGGGAACTGAAGATAAATAAAGAAGTTTACGAACGTGTTAAGACCAAGATCAAGAGCGATAGTGAATTAGCGGTAAGAAAGATTTCTTCGGTGCCTGAAGGTTCGGAGATCGTCTGGAACGATGTGGGAGCTGCACCCGCATACATAGTTGAGAATGTCGCGGTAATGCCGGGAGTGCCTGAGGAGATGAAGAACACATTCGAGAAAATCTTAAACAGGTTTGAAAAGCTTGAATACTTCGAAGATCAGGTTAGAGTCGATGGATATGAATCGAGGATCCTTGAAGAGCTGAACAAAGTGGTTGATGAGTTTCCCGATGTAGAAATAGGCTCATATCCGAAGTTTGGCTATGTGATTGTGAAATTCTCGGGTAAGAACAGGGAAAGAGTCAGATCTGCTGTGGAAAGATTCAGACAGCTTCTGAAGAGGCATGAGATCAGCGGATTTTTGCATGACTGAGGTTTTATGATATACGGTAAGCTCTTCTATAGGGGCGAGTTTGTCGAGGCGGGCGTGGAAGTGGAGGAGGGCAGGATAAAGAGGATCGGTAAACTCGTTAAAGGCAGAAAGGTGAATGGCATAATCTTGCCTGCGGGAATAGACGTGCACGTTCATTTTCGGGATTTTGAAGAGAGAGAGAAGGAGACTATCGAGACAGGTAGTCTCTCCGCTTTGCATGGCGGGATTTGTCTCGTTGTCGATCAGCCCAACACAAGGCCAGTGGTGGACAATGCGGAGACTTACTTCAGAAGAATGGAAATAGCGGAAAAAAGGAGTTATGTTGATTACGCACTGAATCTTGCCCTTACAAATAAAAACTCGGAAAGAATAGCAGAGGAGGTAGAAAAAATAAGAAAAAAGTATTTTCTGCCTGCTATAGGCGAGGTTTTTCTCCAGAACGACAAAAAAGAGCTTGAAATTGGTTATGAGACGCTGAAAAAATTGAATTTGAATGCGAAGGTCACGATCCACGCAGAAGATCCGAGGTTTGTTGAGAGAGGTTTTCCAAACTTTCTGTTTAGAAAAAAAGAGGCAGAAATTTTTGCTGTGGAGGAATGTGAGAAAATAGGAAATTTCCACTTCTGCCATCTTTCAACAAGGGAGGCTGTGGAGAGAGTGAGCAAGGGAAGCTTTGAGGTTGCACCCCATCATATTCTTTTAAGCGTTGAAGATTACAACAGACTTGGAGATCTGGTGAACGTGAATCCGCCTTTGAGGCAGAAAAGTGATGCGGACTGGCTTCTAAGGAATTTTAATAGAATACAGATACTTGCATCAGATCACGCACCTCACACCTTGGAGGACAAAAAGAATGGCTCTGCAGGTTTTCCGGGTGTGGAAACAACTTATCCTATATTTGTTGAGCTTGCAAGAAGAGGTTTTGTTAGCTTCAGGGATCTGGTTGAGAAGATAGCGACAAATCCCGCGAAGGTCTTTGGCTTTAGGGATTATGGAGAAATAGAGGTTGGAAAGTTTGCTAACTTTGCAGTCTTTGATCTGAAAGAAGTCAGGGAGATAAGGGCGGAGGATCTACACTCTCTCTGCGGTTGGACACCTTATGAGGGATTCAAGGCGGTTTTTCCAGTACAGGTCTATTTGAGGGGTGAAGAGGTTCTGCAGAGCCAGTCGAGAGCGGGAAAGGTGTTCGGGGTTTCAGAAGTGTAAGAAAAAGTTATTATACTGATTACTACTACAGCTGTTATCATGAAGATTTTGATTGTCGATGATGATGAGAGCATAAGGGAAATTGTAAAGATCATGCTAAAAGAACATGAGGTTTTTGAAGCGGCAAGCGGACTTGAGGGTTTAGAGCTTTACAAGAAAATCAAGCCAGATCTCGTTTTGATGGACATAAGCATGCCCGGAATGGATGGGGTGGAGACTACCAGGGAAATTCTCAGGTTCGATCCGAATGCGATCATCGTAGGAATAACCGCATTTGCGAGGAGCAGGGGAAAAGAACTCCTCAATGCAGGGGCAAAGGGAATATTAGAGAAACCTTTCACAAAAAAAACACTTAAGGAGCTCATAGAACAAATTGAAGCGAAGTCTATGGTTAATAAAAATTAGTGGGTTAAATAGTCGTCTTCGACTGAAATAAAAGTATACACTTTAGATTAGATCCATTTTTCTTATATAGTTTTAAGCAAATTCCGATCATGCCACCAATTCCACCCCAAACTTTCATATTCGAGTTTTTGGTCCCGGAGATCCTATATTCAATCTCACTATTCATCTTCTGCACCCTAATATACTTCAAAACAAAGGAGATCTACGAGCTGACATCCGAAAAAAGCATAAGATATTTCAGATTCTCTTTTCTCTTTCTCGGAATCGCCTACCTCTCGAGATCTGTTCTTTATCTTTTGCTCTCTTGGGGAGTTATTTTCGAAGTTCCTCCCCGTTTGCTTTTCCCAGATCTCCGCATTGTTGCCCTCTTCAGCGGGTTCTTCTTAGCCTATTTCGGCTCCTTATCTATCCTGTATCTCATTCTTAGCCTAATTTGGCGAAAACTCGGGGAACATAGTCATGAAACCATTGTTCACATACTTGCAGTTTTTGTTGCTTTCCTTACCCTTTTATTCGGAGCCAATTACCTTTTGGTTTCTCAGATCATTTTCTTTACAATCCTAATGACCTCTATATACCTTAGCTACCAAAAAGCTGAGAAGAAAAAACCCTTCTTTGCTGGAATATATCCAATTTACATCCTGATCTTTGTTTTTTGGGTTATAAACGTGGTCTTGCTGACTATTCGAATGCATTTTGAGATTAGACTTATATTATACACTCTTTCGGCATTCTTCGTGGGCTACATTGCTTATAGAGTTTCGAGAACTACTTAGGTGAAGGTCATGAAGAAGAGGGATAGGCTTGAAATAATACACGACATTCTTAAAACCATTTTGGATCACAACAACTCGATTCTCCCGACTCCTCTTCTGCGTTTCTCAAATCTCTCTTCGCAGAACTTCAACGAATATCTTAACGAGCTGATAAAAAAGGGATTCATAAGAGAGATCTACGACAAAAGGGGCAGGAAATACTACTCTCTAACCGATAAGGGATTTAAATTCCTTGAAAAATATAGAAAGATAAGGGAATTTCTCGAAGAGTTTGGCCTATAGCAGTCTAAACCGGGAAAGATTTAAATCGATTTAACCTAAAAGATCATTGGTGAGAAGATGGCAGTTATTGGGGATAAAGTCGTTAGAGCCCTGAACCAGCAGTTGAATCGGGAAATCTACTCTGCATATCTCTATCTTTCGATGTCTGCCTACTTTGAGTCGATAGGTCTTAAAGGGTTTGCAGGCTGGATGAGAGCGCAGTGGCATGAGGAGCTGATGCATGCAATGAAGTTCTTCGACTATATCTCGAGCAGGGGCGGAAGAGTTGAGCTTTTTGCAATTGAGGAACCGCCAAAGAGCTGGGAATCTCCGCTGAGTGCGTTTGAACACGCACTTGAACATGAAATGAAGGTTACAAAGCTCATAGACGAGCTTGTGGATCTTGCAATCGTGGAAAAAGACCATGCTACTTTTAACATGCTCCAGTGGTTTGTTGGCGAGCAGGTTGAGGAGGAGAAAACCTTCAGGGAGATTGTTGAAAGGCTCAAGATGCTAAAGGATGAAAAAAGTGCCCTATTTTTACTCGATGCTGAACTTGGACAAAGAAAATTTGGAGGTGAAGAATGAACCTTTCAGCCCTTTACAAGATCAGCTACGGGCTCTACATCGTTACTTCTGTGAAAGATGGAAGCTTTGC
>JASKJN010000006.1 GCA_030153385.1 Archaeoglobaceae archaeon | reverse complement strand
AAAGGAAATGGTAGACAAGATTGCAAAGGCGGGAGCTAACGTTGTATTCTGCCAGAAAGGCATAGACGACTTGGCGCAGTATTATCTGGCAAAGGCAGGAATTCTTGCAGCGAGGAGAGTAAAGCAGAGCGACATTGAGAAGCTTGCAAAGGCGACTGGAGCGAAGATCCTCACTGACTTGAGAGAGATCAGCCCAGCGGATCTTGGAGAGGCGGAGCTTGTCGAAGAAAGAAAGGTTGGAGACGAGAAGATGATCTTCGTTGAGGGTTGCAAGAATCCAAAGGCTGTGACGATCCTTATCAGAGGAGGTACAGAGCATGTTGTCGGCGAGGTTGAAAGAAGCCTGACCGATGCGGTAAAGGTCGACCAAGCGTTGGTGGAAGGGAGCAGTTGGCAATAGAAGCGTTTGCAAGTGCCCTTGAAGTTATTCCAAGGACTCTTGCTGAGAACGCAGGGCTTGATCCCATAGATATAATCGTTGAACTTAGAAAGATGCATGAGAGCGGAAAGGTTAACTATGGTGTCGATGTATTCCAAGGAAAGGCTGTGGACATGCTATCTGCTGGTGTTGTTGAACCGGTAAGAGTGAAGAAGCAGGCGATCAGCGGTGCTACTGAGGTTGCAATAATGATCCTCAGAATAGACGACGTGATCGCATCAAAGGGAACAGAGACTAAGGGTGGAGCTGGAGAATCCGGAAAGAGCGAGGAAGAAGAATCTGAATTCTCTTCAGAAGACTGAATTTTTTAAAATTTTTAGCTCATTTACCAGAGATCGTTCTGAAAAAATTTTCCAGTGCGATTCTTCTATGTGAAACGAGGTTCTTTTCCTCGCCCATTTCCGCAAAGGTTCTACCTCGGTAAAGAAAAATCGGATCGAATCCGAAACCCTTGCTTCCTCGAATTTCCGGTGAGATCTCGCCATAGACTATTCCATCAAAAACTGATATCTTTGCCCCATCGAAATACGCCACCACAGCCTTGAAGTATGCCCTTCTGTTTGAAATTCCATCCATGAGCTTAAGTATTCCCTTATTGCCTATTGTTTTGAAAACATAGCTTGAATATGGCCCAGGGAATCCATTGAGAGCCTCTATAAACAAACCGCTGTCCTCAATAAAGAAAGGTTCTCTTATCTCTCTTGCAAGAATTTCTGCACTCCTCTTAGCTATTTCTTCAAGCTGAGATCCCTGAGGTTCTTCATACTCCATTTTCAGCCATTCTATCTCAATTCCAAATTTTTCAGCGATCTCTCTTGCCTCTCTGAACTTGCCCTTGTTTGAAGTTATGAATTTCATGCTCGTGAATCGTTGAGAAATTAATAAGCTTTGGTTCTTTGACAGCAGACAAAATAATTTTATACAGAGATAATCTATTTCTCTTAGAGTGATCAGAAATGGTCTCGGTTGACTACGTAGTCATTGGCGCAGGATATGCTGGACTTAACTGTGCAAAAAGACTTATCGAAAAGGGCTTTGAAATCATAATATTTGACATGAGATGTGTCGGCGGAGAGCTTGAGGTTTTTTCGAAGCTTTCAGTCTTTGCAGAGAAATATCAGAAGTACATTGAGGAGGTTGAGGAATTGAAGAAAGAAATAAACGTCGATCTTGGAACTGTGATAAAATCAAAGCCGGTTATTGTAAACTCCAAAAACGGTCTCAAGAGATTTGATGCAAGAAGGGCAATTCTCTGCAGTGGAGCTACTGATAATGTGCCTGTTAAACTTAACGTTTTGAGGAAGAAGTTGTCAGGGATATACACTCTCGACCAGTCGCTTAGAATTCTTTCTGAAAACAAAAAACTCGGAGAGAAAATTCTGATCGTGGGAAAGCGAGATCCAATTTTAGAATTAGCGGAAAAACAGCTTGAGGAAATGGAATACGAATTTGAATTCCTTGAGGCTTCGGAAGACATTGAAGTTGTTGGAAAAGATAAGCTGGAAGCGGTTAAGGTTGGAGATAAAGAATACAGATGCGATGCTCTTATCTACTTCAACGGCAGGGAACCCTTCAATCCGCTAAAGCTCAAGGGGACTCCAGTTGGCAATATAGCGGTTTGTAGCTACGATTATTCAAAAGTAGAAGAGAACGTAAGGAATTTTTTGGCAAAGCTTCAGTAAAGGCAATTAAAAATAGAAAGATTTTTTAATTGATTATCAAGTTTTACTTGGTGGTAGTATGGAGATCAAAAAGATAGCTGTTCTCGGTGCGGGAGACATGGGGCATGGGATTGCCGAGGTCTCCGCCATTGCTGGATACGAGGTCTGGATGAGAGACATAAAGCAGGAATTCGTTGACAGAGGAATGGAGCGAATAAAACAAAGCCTTGTAAAGCTACAAGAAAAGGGGAAAATTGAAAATGTGGAACAGGTTCTTGCAAGAATTCATCCGACGGTTGACTTGGCGGAAGCGGTGAAGGATGCGGATCTGATCATAGAAGCTGTTCCTGAGGTTTTCGAGATAAAGACACAAGTTTTCGCTGAATGTGACAAGCTTGCAAAGCCAGAATGCATTTTTGCGAGCAACACATCAACGATGAGGATAACAGATCTTGCAAAGGCGACGAAAAGGGAGGACAAGTTTATAGGACTGCACTTCTTCAATCCGCCAGTTTTGATGAAGCTCGTGGAAGTGATCAGAGGCGAGAAGTCGAGCGATGAAGCTATCAAGATAGGAGTTGAATATGTTAAAAAGCTAGGAAAAGTTCCAGTAGTTGTTCGAAAGGATGTGCCGGGCTTCATAGTTAACAGAATCCAGGCACCTTCTGGAGCCTTGCTGATGGCGATAATCGAGAAGGGTATAGCAAAGCCAGAGGAAATCGATGCCATGATGAGGAAAATGGGGCTTCCAATGGGGCCGTTCGAGCTAATGGACTTCACAGGAATTGACGTATTCTATCATGCATGCAAATACTATGCTAAAACCATCAGCCCCGATTATGAGCCTCCAAAGATCCTTGAGGAGATGGTAAAAGCGGGAAAACTTGGTAAGAAAACTGGAAAAGGATGGTATGACTGGAGTGCGGGAAGGCCACAGATCGACATGGACAAGGCGACGGACAAGATCAGCCCAATGGACTTCTCAATTGTTGAGATCAATGAAGCGGTAAAGCTTGTTGAGATGGGCGTTGCGGATCCTCAGGACATCGATACAGCGGTTAAACTCGGCTTAAACCGACCATTCGGGCCATTTGAGCTTGCCAGCACTCTTGATGAAGACCAGATCTTGAACAGGCTGAATGAGCTTGCGCAGATGTTTGGGAAGAAGATCTTCGAGCCCGCAGAGACGATAAAGGCAAAGAAGCTGAAAAAACTGCTCGAGAAGAAGGAAGAAAAACCAAGCGAAGAGTTCCAGACGATTAAGATTGAAAAGCTTGGAGATGGCATAACAAAGCTGATCCTTAACAGGCCAGATCGGTTGAACACGATCTCTGTTCAGGTTCTCGATGAACTGGATAAAGCGATAACCATGCTCTGGAAGGATGACGAGACAAGAGTTATAATCATAACCGGGGCTGGAAGAGCTTTCTCTGCTGGTGCAGATTTAAGCGGTACAATAATCACACACCCATTCGACTTCGTGGAGCATAACAGGAAGGGAGAGAGAATTTTCAGGAGGCTTGCAGAGATACCGAAGCCTGTTATAGCAGCAATTAACGGATATGCTCTTGGCGGTGGATTCGAGATCGCGATGAACTGCGATATCAGACTCGCTAAGAAGTCCGCGATCTTGGGTCTGCCAGAGGTTGGTCTGGGCATAATTCCGGGCTGGAGCGGAACGCAGAGACTTGTAAAGCTTGTCGGAATAAGCAGGGCGATGCAGTTGGCCTTGACAGGTGAAAGGATCACTGCGGAGGAGGCGGAGAGATGGGGCATTGTGAACAAGGTATTCGACGACGACAAGTTTGAGGAGGAAGTGCTGAAGTATGCGAAGAACATAGTCGAGAGATGCGCTCCGATCTCAATGGCACTCATTAAGAGGCTGATCAACAAGGGCGGAGAAGTGCCAATGGACATCGGAATGGAGTGGGAGTGCACCGCCTGCGGTGTAGCCTTTGCTACGGACGACATGAAGGAAGGAATCTCAGCATTCCTCAGAAAGGAGAAGCTCAACTTCAAGGGCAGATAAAATCAAAATTTTTTATTTTATTAACTCTACAAAAACCTTTTCTCCATCCTTCACATTCCTCAGCTCCAATGGATCCCCAATAATTTTCCCTATAACGTTTACACTGCTTGCTGGACGAATTTTATCATCGCTTATAGGTGTTTTGCCAAAGAAAAGGCATATTGCTCTTCCCGGAATCCAGTATGCGACGTCTCCAATTTCAACAAAATCTCTGCTATTCTCAGCTATTCTGCAGTCTATGCTGGTTTCGAAGTATATCTCATCTCCCCACCGGTTTGCGATTGCTCTTAAGGGCAAAGAATCCGCAATGGCTTTAGCAGTATTCGGTGCAAGCTCCTCGAAGATCTTCGCAGTGCATTCAATGCTCTCAAACTCGAATCTAAGCTTCATGAAGAAAGGTCATCGATCACTTTTTATGATTTTTCCAATCCGAAATCTCTCTTTATCTGTTCCGCAACCTCTCTTCCCGCCTTAAGGCTCCCGTTCATGCTTCTCTCAGGGTAATTTGGCCTTGAGGTCATTCCAGCAATGTAAAAACCGTCGGAAACTCTGTATGGGGTTATTTTCTTTAAAAATCCCTTCTCATAGATCGGGGAGCTGTGTTTTGCCTTGAAAATCTTAATCCAGCTGATATCTCTTTCATCGACCCCAAATCTTTTCAAATCACCAAGGAAAAGCTTCTGGATCTCTGCGTCGCTCTTATTGAAAAGCCAGCCCTCAGGGGTTGAGTAGCTTGCAAGATAGACCAGATTCTCCCCGTAGTCCTCGAAGGGCATGAAGTTCGTGTGCTCTATGATCGCTCCAAAAACTGCTCTGTCAACGTTGATCCAGTAAAGCTCTGAAAGCTTTTCCTTTAGAGATAAAAGAGCGCAGACTGAGCTTTGATAGCTTACTTCAGGCAGGCAGAGGTTTAAACCAGAATCTCTGAGCTCTGGCAGTGGAGCGGTGAATACAACCGCATCGAAATCAATTCCGTTTACGCTCCACTTCCCCTCCCTTTTTATTCTGCAGGCTGAGTGAACTATCTCGAGATCTTCCGCCATTCTGTCGATGAGCTGTTTAAATCCGTGCCTGATATAGCCTATCTCTTCTCCTTTAAGCTTTCTGTTGCTCCTTATTGCAACCCTTGCGAGAAGCCAGGCGTAGCTGACCCTTTCAGCATTTTCTCCAAACTTGGCTTTCAGCATTGGCATGAAGAAATTCTCAAGAAGTTTTTCGCTGAAATTATCCTTCAGAGCGGAAATAACGGAAATTTCGTCGAATTCCTCGTAATTCAGCCTTCTGCTTTTTAGCGTGAAAATTGCGAGTTTGAGCTTGTCTATCAGCGAAAGATAAGGATATTTGAGTATTTCAAGCGGTGTGCTGAGTGAGTATATTTCTTCGCCAACCGCAAATCCAACCTTAACGGTTTTCCAGACAAGCTTCGAGCTCAGGCCAAGCTTTTTTATTGTCTCGATAAGCTCTAAATCGGATTTGAATAAATGATGGTAGAACTTTTCAATGCAGTAGCCCCTGCAAAAGCTTGAAAGAAGACCGCCAACATCGTTTTTTTCAAAGATCTTAACATTAGCATACTCTTTAAGTTCATTCGCAACCCTCAAACCCGTTAGCCCAGCGCCGATTACAGCGATTTTCATGAGAACTGAAGAGAAGGAATGCTTAAAAGGGTTTGTTATTATCATCCCTGAAAGACAATAACGTTAAATAGTTTCAGTTTGAAAATACTATAATGATGGAACAGAAGCTACTGCTCAGAAGGGCATTTCCCACAGGGATTGCATTGCTCGATAAGAGACTTGACGGTGGGCTTCCTTCTGGAAGCTTTGTCTGTCTTTATGCGGATCCAATTGCAGTTCCCGAGGCTTTTCTATACCAATTCGCAAGCGTATCAAAGAGCTATTACTTGAACACGAACAGACCCGCAAAGTTTATTGTAAGGGATATGCAAGCGATGAAGCTTGACGTCAAAAATGTTAACTTCATTGATGTTTTCACCCAGTATTATCTGAACGAATTTGGACAGTTTGTAGTTGAGGACAGATACAGGGACAAGGAGATCTTCGACTTCGTTGCGGAGATGCTGAACACGATCGCAAACGACGATGCGATCGTTATCGTGGACTCGATTTCATTTTTCCTGAACCTGAATGTCGAGTGGGGTTTGAAGGACTGGCTGTTAAACAAGCTTTATGCGAGGTCAAAAGAAGCTGAAGCTCCCGTTTACGTTTACCTTGTGAAGAACCTGCATCCCATAAGCGTTGTTTACAAAGTCCTCGATCTTTCCGACGTCGTGATCGACGTGGAGTCGGAGAGAGTTGGGGAGAGGATAATCTCGAAGTTCGCCCTGCCAAAGATAAGGGGAAGAAAACCGATAAACGAGTATTTCAGGTTCGTGGTGGAGGAAGGAGTTCAGATCGATACTTCGAGGGATATTGCTTAAATCAAAGTTGAGGCGGAAGTAAGTAAACTTTTAAATCGCTATTGCCTCCAAAACAGAAGGTAAAAAGAAGTTGACAAAAAATATATAGGAGAGAGTATGTAGCAGTATTATGGCTATAAAGAAAATCAGAGTGAAAAACTTTAAGAGCTTTAAAGATTTGGAAATTGAGCTTGGCAAGTTTAACGTCTTAATTGGTGCCAATGCATCTGGTAAATCTAATTTTATAGAAATATTTAAATTTTTAAGAGATATTGCAAATCATGGTCTAGATAACGCAATCTCCATGCAAGGAGGAGTTGAATACCTTAGGAACGTAAATATAGGTTCTTCAGAAAACCTTTCATTGGAAGTTGTTCTGGATTCGAGATATGGGATTCCGTTGAAGAGAAAGGAAAGAATGGTAATGGAAGGGTATGAGACAAAATATTCCTTCACTATAAAGTTTAAAAAGATTAAAAAGAGAGGTTCCGGTTTTGAAGTTGCAGGGGAGAGGTTGGCAGAGAAGTTCGAAGTTTTGAAATCGGGTAAAAAATTGGGAGAAGTTGAATATTCTATTTATAGAAATGGAAAAGAGATTGGAGACAATTTAGAAATATTGAGTGGCCAGTTAGAGGAGGAAAAAAATTCAATTTTACGGTTTTTACGTTTTCCAGCTTTTGATCTTGGAAAGAGGTTGTTGGAGCCAAAGAATTTGCTTCTTGAGTATTCGAATCTTTTATCTCTTGCTTTTAGAACTTTACCTCGTGTTATTAAAAATATTTCAATATATAATTTTGACCCCAAGCCTTCAAAAAAGGCAACACTCATTGCTGGAAAGGCCGAGCTTGAGGAAGATGGAAGCAATCTTGCCATCGTTATCAAAAAAATCTTGGAGAATAAAGAAAAAAGGAGGAAGTTTCTTAATCTGATAAAAGAGCTTCTTCCTTTCGTGGACAATGTAGATGTAGAAAGGTTTGCTGACAGATCACTGCTTATCAAATTGAAGGAGAAATACACAGAAGATTATTTACCAGCACCTTTAATATCTGATGGAACAATAAATATAACTGCTCTAATTATTGCGTTGTATTTTGAAGAAAAACCGTTAATCATAGTTGAAGAGCCAGAAAGAAACATACATCCGTATCTTATTTCCAAGGTTGTTGGAATGATGAAGGAAGCTTCGCAGAAAAAGCAGATCATAGTTACCACACACAATCCAGAAATGGTAAAGTATGCTGGTTTAGAAAACATTTTGCTCGTCTCAAGAAATGAAGAAGGATTCTCTGTTATTTCCAAGCCTCGTGAGAAAGAAGAAATTAAAGCATTTTTAGAAAATGAACTTGGGATAGAAGAGCTTTACGTGCAGAACTTGCTTGCATGAGAAGCAAGAAACTTTATCTTTTTGTTGAAGGAGACGATGATGAGCGCTTTTTTAAGCGAATTGTTGAGCTTAAGCTTAAAGGAAAATACGAGGAGGCTAAAATAATAAAGTATGCTGAGAAACCGAATGAGTATGTCGAAAGCTTCATAAGAAGCATCAAATCAATCGGTGCAGATTATCTCTTTTTTGCAGACATAGACAGAGCACCCTGCATAACGAAAAGAAAACAAGATATAAAGAGCAAGCTTAACAGCATAGATTTAGACAGAATAGTTGTTGTGAAAGCCGAGATAGAAAGCTGGTATCTTGCTGGTTTGGATGATAAAAATTCCAAGAAGCTTAAAATAAAAAATTTTCAGAATACCGATAACATCACTAAGGAGCAATTCAACAGTTTGATGCCAAAGAAGTTCGATTCTCGAATAGATTTCATGATTGAAATTTTGAATAACTTCTCCATAGAAGTTGCAAAAACAAAAAACAGCTCCTTTAAGTATTTTGTTGAAAAACATTGCTGAGCTCAGAAAAGCAGAAGCTCCATTTTCCTTAGCTTTTTATTGGGATCAACTTCAAGTCCAAGCTTTTCTTCGCATCCAAAAACAGCTGGTGTGTGAGCTTTTATTCCAAGAATCTCGATTCCCATGATTCCAGCATATCTTTCTTTTCTGGATTTTCTATGTTCCTTTTTGAGCCTCAAACTCTAAGCTTGTGAAGTTGTTTCTTAGCTTTAACTCAATCAAAACATTGGAAAGCGGATAGAAAATCTGAGAGAAACTGGCAAAGAAAAGTCTTGACTCTTTAAACATAGGTTTCAAGAACAACCCGCTCGCTGTTATTGAACTTTGCAACCGCAAGTATTACACCGACTGTCTGGCTTACAGCTTTGGTGTTCACGTCGTTTTTGGTTTCTTAAATCATAAAAATTTTTTCAATTTAATTTTTGCAAGGATTTCGTAGGCGTTTGTCTCTATTACAGCCCAGATAAAATAGTGTCAACGTCATTTTCAACTTCTGAGGATTCAACTTCTGAGGATTTTTGAAGAAAAGTGGCATCGAAATTTAGCTAACTTGCAAAAAATCAGCTACGGGATTTTTATAATTTTAATTCCGATTTAATTTATGCTTGCAAATTTGTAAGCGTTTGACAGATTCAGAGTAAAAAATGTTAAAGAAAAATTATAAAAAATTAATTTAAGATGGCGTTGTTGGCACTGGCGTTGTTGGCACTGGCGTTGTTGGCACTGGCGTTGTTGGCACTGGGCGTTGTTGGCACGAAGATATCTGTTTCAAGGATAACTTGCTGGGTACCGTCCTTAAACATTGCAACTACAACGACATGGTTAGTTGTCCCAGAAGCTGCGGTACATGTTGCTGTGTCACCAACGTTCGATAGCGTTGGAGGTTTGCAATTCTCAGGAGAAGTAATATTTACATTTTGAACGAATTGATGATCCGGTCCGCCATGATATGTGATTGTTATAATACCATCGGGGCTAACTGAAGCTGTTGCAGCTACGTTGTACATCCTCTTCACAGTCCCTCCAAGCCCAAACACAAAGCTCGCTATCACCGCTGCAAGAATCACTGTAATCGCCACCATCAGTATTACGCCTATTACTGGCGAGACACCTTTCTCATCCATTCTCATCTTCTCACCTCCTAATAGCCTTCACTATTATCCTAATTATTGCGAGTATATATATTCTTTTCGGTTTCCATTGCGGAAGGAAAAATTTTCTACTTTGCTGTATGTCAGCTCAGAATTTAAAACTTTCGGGACAGGTTAAAAAATAAAAGTGAGACAATCACTTCTTTTCCTCCTTCTTTTCCGTTTTTGTCTCCTTCTTTTCCTCCGCCTTCTTCTTTCTGGCTCCGCACTTTGCCATGAATTAAATCGATTTTAATATTTAAAACTTTTCCCGCACATCTGAGATAAAACAAAAAATTTTCTACAAAAACAAAAAGTTATTTCTTCTCCTCCTTCTTTTCCTCCTTCCTCTCCGCCTTCTCCTTCTTTTTGGCCGTAGAATTAGTTAGCTTTGAAATTTAAAGATTTCTCTGGAAATTTTTAAATACAAAGTGTTGAGGTTTAAGAGTCGAAAGAAATTTAAGTCCTGTTTCAGCAACTCTTCAAGCTCCGGTGGTGTAGCCCGGTCAAACATAGGGGACTCTCGATCCCCTGCCCCGGGTTCAAATCCCGGCCGGAGCACTCAATTCCCTTCTATTCAACTTCAAAACCAAAACATTAACATATTCAGCGCATAGCATTTTTCGGGCTCGTGGGGTAGTGGACATCCTGAGGGCCTCCGGAGCCCTCGACCCGGGTTCAATTCCCGGCGAGCCCGTTCCGAGAAAGATTTTTTATCTACTTATGCAACATATTCTGTGCGAATCTACGTCCTCGACTCGACAGCGATTTTCCAGAGAAAGGCTGTGTATGAGCAAATGGTTACTGTTCCAGAAGTGGTTTCCGAGATATTGGATGAGAATTCCTCACTTTACTTCAGCGTTAAGGGGCTTAGAGTTGAGAATGCGAGCGAGAAGAGTGTTGAGATCGTAAGGAAAGCATCAGCGGAAACAGGGGACATTTACAGGCTTTCAGAAACTGATTTGAAGGTGCTTGCAAAGGCTCTGGATGAAAAGGAGAAGGGAAACGAAGTTGTAATTGTTACGGACGATTACTCGATCCAGAACGTCGCACTCAAACTCGGCATCGAATTCGAAAGCGTAGTGCAGGAAGGAATATCGAAAGCTTTTAAGTGGGTGAGGGTTTGTAGGGGCTGTGGTAGAAAAATTGATAGAGAGATCTGTCCAGTATGTGGTGGTGAAGCCATAGTTAAAAGGGTGAAAAGATGAAGATCGAGAGTTTGATTGAAAAGGCGAGAAGGTTGAAGGAAAAGGGAATGGCGACTGAAGAGATAGCGGATGAGCTGAACGTCTCTCTTGACACCGCGGTATGGCTTTTAACGAGAGCAACGCAAACTCCGCCTTCGGACATCTACATCGAGTGGAGCAACCTTGTTAAACCATGGCGTTTGAGGATGATCGCGGTTGCGCTCGCGGACATGATCTCCGAGAACTTTGAAGAAGTCGAAGTCGTTGTTGGAATAGCTACGAGTGGAATTCCGCTTTCAACGATGGTTGCTGAAGAGCTTTCCGCGGAGCTCGCGATCTACTATCCAGCGAAGGTTAGCGGGCAGGTGGTAAAGGAGGGAATTCTCAGCGAGAACTTTGCAAAGGTTAATGGAAAGAAATGCGTGATCGTTGACGACATAATATCCACCGGAAGAACTGTAAGAGGAGCGATAGAAGTGATCGAGAAAAGCGGTGGAAAGGTTCTCGGCGTTGCGGTTGTTGCGGATAAGGGTGGCAAAATAGAGAGCGTCCCTGTAAAAAGCCTGCTGAAGATCTCGAGGATCTGATGAAGGTAACCGTAGTCGTCCCAACGCTGAACGAGGAGAAGGGAATAAGCAAAGTGGTATCCGACTTCAGAAGGCTTGGATTCGAGGTTCTCGTTGTCGATGGCAATAGCAGAGACAGAACGAGAGAAATTGCGGAGAAAAGCGGGGCAAAGGTGATTCTTCAGAGCGGGAAAGGGAAGGGAAATGCTATATCGGATGCCTTCAGAATTCTGGACAGCGACGCCATCGTTCTGGTTGACGGAGACGGTAGCTATCCTGCTGAAGAAGTCCACAAACTTCTTGAGCCCCTCGAGAAGGGAATTGCGGATCACGTGGTGGGAAACAGATTCTCCAACTACGAGAAGGGGGCTTTTACAAGGTTGAATTTCTTTGGAAACAAAATTCTGAACCTTTTTTTCAGATTTGCCTACGGAGTAGACCTTCACGACATTCTCTCTGGATACAGAGCAATTAGAAGGGAGGTTTATAAGAGCATTGAGATAGAAAAGTCTGGTTTTGAGGTTGAAGTCGAGCTCACGGTTGAGACGCTTGCCAAAGGCTTTAGAATTGTGGAAGTTCCGATAAGCTACCGAAGAAGAGAAGGAGAGACCAAGCTGAGACCTCTGAGAGACGGTTTCAGAATCGGGAGGGCGATCTATGGTATGCTGAGGCGATACAGTCCCGCAAGATATATCTACCTATTGGGAGCTTTATTCGTTTTTCTTGGTCTAATAACTGGCTCCTACGTTGTTTACGCATGGTTTAAAGGAATAACGCACATTCTTCTTGCAATTCTCACGACGATGTTCATTCTCATGGGCGTCCAGTTCTTCGTCTTCGGGCTGATCACACACCTCCTGTTCCGAACCGCAATGGAGCTGAAACGCGAGATAAACGAGTTGAGAAGAAAGATCTAGGAATTGGTTATTCTGGCTGATATCTGCGAGATAAGTTCTTTTCCTGCGCTTAGAACGGGATAGAAGTTCAGAAAAGCGTGAATCATTCCGTTGTATCTGACCACAATTGCTTCGCTTCCATTTTTTCTCATAAGGGCACCATAAAGCTCGCCTTCGTCTCTAAGTGGATCGTATTCTGCAGTAGCAATGAAAGCGGGTGGAAGATTGCTTAGATCAGCGTATATCGGAGAGGGGTTCAAGTTACATAGGCTTTTGTAAGCCCACGCAACTTTTGAGACGCATCACCAGCAAAAGCTGGCTTGTCCCCTTTCAGGGTAACCCCAGAGCCCCACATCTGAAGGTTAATTACAGCAACAACGTCTCTATCCATAATACAGCCACAAATCTTGCATTTCATGAACCTGCCCTCATAGGAAGCCAAGCTTCCAGAGCAGAGGGGGCAGGTTTTCGATGAGTTCTTTGGATCAGCGTATTTTACAGCTAAACTGTTCCAGAGAAGCTTATATTCGAGCATGAACTGAAAAGTCCTTGCATTCCACTTTGAAAGCTTTCTGTTCAATTCTTTGCTTTTATCAAGAACTCTATCCTTTATGTTTTTCAGATCTTCAAAGATCGCACCGCATTTCTTTTCAACGAGTTCCTTTGCAATCTTAGCTGTAAGCTTTTGCATGAAGTCTTTTGCTCTGTTCTTCTCTCTACTAGGATATTTTTGCATCAGTTTTTTAGCTGTTTTTGGTTTCTTTTTGCTAAGCTTCTGAATCTTTTGCCTTTTGAGCTCATAAACTCTGTGTATGTGATACAGTTCTCTTAAATCGTATCTCTTTATCTCTCCATCGATTAAAGCAGTTATGTTTGTTAGGTTTACATCGAATGAAGCCCATTTTTCTGCTTTGGGCTCAATCTTCTTCTTCACAGTAATTATAAGCTCATTCTCCGTCATCAAAAGTCCGCCAAGCACGTCAAAATCCTTCGGAATCCAGTTATAGTTTCGAAGATCGATTTCAAGATACCTTTTATTTGGCTCGATGCTTATTTTCAGAATTCCATTCTTGTAGCTAAAAAGCGTGTTCTTGATGTAGATCGTTTTCCTGGTTATCTCCGGCTTTTCTTTTGCTTTTCCTTTGTTGTAAAGCGTTATCCATCCTTTGACTAAGCCTATCACAGAGTTTATTGCAGAATCAACGTAGTGCTTTGAGAATTTCCAATCTTTCAGAAGCTCGTCTCTGAGCTTCTTTCTGTCTTCTTTACTAAGTTTCAGATGAGCTTTCTTGCTGATCTTGACGTGATTCTGTAGCTCTTAACTGCTTCCATACTCTTTCTACTTCACTTTTCGGATAACGAAGCTTTCCAGTCGGGAGCCTTACAGCTTTTATTATTCCCTTTTTCTGCCATTCCCAAAGCGTCTTCGTTGAGATGTTGAAGATCTTTGCAACGTCCTTTGGCTTAAGTAATTCATCGTAACCTTCTTCCATTAGATAGATAATAGTAACAAGGAGTATTTAAAAGTTTGAGTTCTGCGGAACTGTTTTGTTACGGCATGATGATCGTCTGGGTAGCTATAAATACCTTTACTTTTTCAGCTTCTCCCTTCTAAAATTCAGCGCTGCAGTAACGAATCCGATGAAGGGTGGCGATGGCGATAGAGGCCTTGATTTGAACTCCGGGTGGAACTGAACTGCGAAGAAAAAGCGATGTTCTGGAAGCTCTAGGATCTCCATCCTCCTCTTACCATCGCTCCAGCCACTGAATACGAGACCACGGCCTTCAAGCTTGGGTATGTATTCCGGATTCACTTCATAGCGGTGTCTGTGCCTCTCAAAGACAGATTCCCTGCCATAAAGTCTGTGTGCCAGAGTTCCGGGCTTTATCGTCACCTCGATCTCACCAAGCCTCATCGTCGCGCCAAGCTCCTTAACCTGCTTCTGCTCTGGCAGTAAGTCTATCACGCACTCACTCGACTCCGAAAGCTCCGAACTGTTTGCATTCTTGATCTTGCAAACGCTCCTCGAAAACTCGACGACTGCAAGCTGGAATCCAAAGCATATTCCCAAGAACGGGATATTATTCTCCCTTGCATAGCCAATAGCCCTGATCTTCCCTTCCGCTCCACGCTTCCCAAAGCCTCCGGGAATCAGTATGCCATCGTAGTCGAGGTTAACACTCTCATTCTCGAGTCTTTCACTGTCGATCCAGATGCAGTTTACTCTACAACCAACATGCACTCCCGCGTGCTTTAAAGCCTCTCTAATGCTCAGATAAGCGTCTTTAACATCCACATACTTTCCAACGATCGCGATGTCAACTTCTTCTTTCAATTCCCTCATTCTTCTGACGAAATCCTCCCATTCAGTCCTCCTCTCTCTTTTCTCGAGCTTAAGCTTTCTCAGAATTACTTCATCCAGCTTTTCCTCTCTGAACTTCAATGGCACCTCATAAATATCGCAGTCCTCGTTGCTGATCACCGCTTCCTTTTCAACATCACAGAAAAGCGCAATCTTCTTCTTTGTCGACTCCTTAAGCTTTTCCTTGCATCTGCCAACTATTATATCGGGATATAGCCCGAGCTCCCGAAGCTCCTTGACGCTGTGCTGAGTCGGTTTCGTCTTCTGTTCTCCTCCCGCATCGAGTGGGACCAGCGTCACATGAACGAGGATAAAGTTCCCATCCTTCTCCTCGATTCTCATCTGTCTCAGCGCCTCCAAAAATGGCATGCTCTCTATATCTCCAACCGTTCCACCGACCTCGATCAGGCAAATCTCTGCATTCTTCGCCTTTGCGACATTCCTTATCCAGCTTTTTATCTCATCCGTTACGTGCGGGATGATCTGCACGGTCTGACCGAGATATTCCCCTTTCCTCTCTTTCTCTATCACTCGCCTGTAGATCTTTCCGGTAGTTATATTGTGCTCTCCTGTAAGCTCAATGCCAATGAAACGTTCGTAATGCCCGAGATCGAGGTCAACCTCTGTGCCGTCTTTGAGCACATATACTTCTCCGTGCTGAAATGGATTCATCGTGCCCGCGTCGATGTTAATGTATGGATCTATCTTTATCGGCACAACCCGGTAGCCCAAGTCCACGAGGAGCCTGCCAATGGATGCAGCTGTTATCCCCTTCCCAAGCCCGCTCATCACTCCGCCAGTAACTGCAATGAATTTCATAACTACACCAGAAAATTGGGTATTCCGTCCTCTATTGGATAAGAAATGTTGCATTTTCTACAGATTAGCTTTCCAGAGATTATTTCCCCCTCTTTTTCCTCTAAAACCTCGAGCTCAAGATCGGACTTGCACTTGGGACAGGCGAGAATGTCGAGCAATGACCTTCTCATGCCCAAGCCATTGTGGCGGGAGAATATAACGTTTTCTTAAACTCTGTCCGCATTGGTCTTAGCATTTAGTAGCCCAGAAATCTTCCCGAAAAATCCTTCCGACTTCTCCATTTCTTTCTCAGTTTAACCGCATTTCCGTAGGCTAAAAGTTCAGCTGCTCTGTTGGGTTGTGAATCTGACGTTTATGGCTTCTTTAAGATATTTAAATTTTAAAAAATTTAATTAAATTTAATTGATTTAGCTTCCACAGATCTTTCTGAGCTCTGCAGGGGGCTTGTAGGCTTCTGGATGCATAGCTTTAACCACTTCTTCAGGCCACTCATGTTCCTCCATAACCTCAGGTCTCATTATGTAAACAGGAATTCCATTGCACTGAATTTGTGCATTGAGCGTTGGACCACCAACGTAAGAGTGGAAGTTCGGGGTCTTGTAGCCCAAGAAGTTCCACTTTGGCGGTATTGAAGTATGGTTCGCAAATTCAAGCTCCTCTATTGCCTTGATGACTGCGTCGATGTCATCTGGATTTCCAACCTTCTCCATTGCCTCCTTTATTCTAAACATCTCTGAGTAATAGTAGTGCGCGGAGGTGTCAAGTGATAAGCCCTTTGCATGTAAGGCTTTAATAACTGGAAGTGTCGTCTGGCTCACTGGAGGTATTCCTTCATAATCGTATGTCATTACTATCGTTCCTAAGTTAGCACCTCCTGTTAAGTTCCACTGTGCCATCCACTGCGCTGTGCCACCGAAGAGGGCAAGAGGAATGTTCTTCGCACTTGAAGCTGCCCACTGCTTTGTCAGTGTTACTGTGTCGGTATACCAGCTTGAGAGCACGAATATGAAATCCGCCTTCTTTGCGGCTATTTGCTCGAAAACGGGCAGGAAGTTCTTCTCCATCACAGCAGCATGCATTACGTAGACAACCTCCAATCCAAATTCATCCTGCACCCATTGACGCATTGGTTTGCTCTCGATTACGCCATACGGGGTTTCAATCTCGCATCCATTTCTCGCACAAGCAGTCCAGGCTGCATCCTCAAGGATCAAGGCAACTCTCTTTGCCCCTATAACGTTCTTAGCGATATCGAAGAACCACTTAGAGACATTGTAGTTCAGATCTGGGTCTGGTGGCAGATTCCTGAAGTAGAACTTGTATTTGTCGTAGTCTTTCATCACCTTCAGCGTCGTATCCATTCCTGCTTGGGAAGAGAAGATTATGTGCGGGTGGGTTGGATACATCTTTGCCCCTTCCTCAATGATCGCCATTATTTCTTCAGAGACACCTTCAACCATGACTATCTTACAGCCTGTCTCCACGACTGCCTGTCTATAGGCTGTGATCGCAAGATCTACCTTCCTCTGTGTATCGAAGTGATAATACTCAAGCTTTCTGCCCAATATGCCACCTTGGGCATTTATCGCCTCAACTGCAGCTTTCACTGCTTCAGCATCAGCTTTAAAAACGGGAAGTCTTGGATCAAATAGAGCACAAACCTTTATTGGCTCTGCAGAGACTGGTGGAGTCGTTACAGCAGGTGTTGTTGGAGTTGGAGTCACCGGGGGTTGTTCAGCGCATCCAAGAAACGCCACTGCCAATATTAACCCTAATCCCAACACTAATTTTTTTGAATTCATAATATTTATCATCACTTTTTGTATTTAAAATTTTTTATGGCTAAACCATTTACTTTGAAACTGGTATGAGCAATTCCCCGGTTTGTCTGAGCCCATGGACATTAAATATTGGATTGAATATAATTCTTTTGTTTAATTTTCAAAGCTTTAAACCAGCAATAAGCCGATTCCTGAGCCATTTTTGCAAATAGGGGTTTTCTATAGAATTCAGCGCCTCTTCAATTTCTTTCTTCAAGTCTAATCCCTCCTTTTCCGAGATCTCGATGAGCGCGAGACATCTGTAGTATGGATCCGCAATTTTCCTCGCAACTTCAAGATTGAATGGAAAGGGTAGCTTTTCAGAAACCCTCTTCATGCTTGCTGAAGCAAGCCTGACGTCTGAGATCTTTTCAAGATACTCTAGGCTTTTAGTTCTTTCGAAAAGCGAAGCGTAGGCTAAATCTCTTTTGTAGCTGTCCTTTATCAAGCTTGTGGCATCGAAGCCAGTGATTTCAACTATCCTCAGAAGATCCTCATCTTTCTCAGCAGTTTTCAGAGCTTTTTCAACAAATTTCTGGTCCTTGGACACGAGATATAGGTTAAGAAAAGCCATAACTCTTGCGTCTGGATCCTTAATGCTATCTGCAATTTTCTCAGCCAAATTCAGGTCTTTCTCAGCGATCCGCATTATCTCTTCAGCGAGCAGGTTTTCCCTGATCCTCTCTTCCATGATGATATACAAACCATGGCAATAAAACTTTATCCATCAACGAGTTATGAAAACAAGATTTAAATTCTGAAGCCTATTTTTTCTATGCACGTGCCATGGAGGTTCGTTTCCTCATGGCACTGCTCTGCTTGCGGTGATTGCTGTAAGGAGTATCGAGTAAGGCTCAGAGCATACGAATACCTGAAGCTCAGAGGGACTGGGCTGATCGAAGAAAAGGCTGGAAGATTTTACATTAAAAAGATCGGAAAGCTCTGTCCTTTCCAAAAGGGGAATCTATGCTCGTTGGGAAGCTCAAAACCGATCGCCTGCAAGATCTATCCTTTTTCAATCCTCAAAAAGGGAGACGAGAGAGCATTATTCGAGTACGAGGGAGAGGAATTCTTTGTCTACGTTGACGATTTCTGCAGGAATATAAGGCTAAAGAGAGACCTGAAACCTTCTTCGGAGATAATAAGAGAAATTGAGGAAGCCATGGAAGTAATTCTTGGAAAAAGAAGCGAATTGAATCTTTTGACTGCTAAATTAACCCCAGAAACTCGAGTGCCTCAACGACTCCATCGCCATCGTTTGATGGTGTGATGAGATCTGCAAGTTCTTTAAGCCTGATGTCAGCGTTGGCAACAGCAATTCTGAATCCGGCAACCCTAAACATTTCTATATCGTTCTCTGAGTCTCCTAAAACAGCGAATTCTTTTGGAAAAATTCCCAAACGGTCAGCAATGAACTCCAGAGCTTTTCCCTTGCTCACTTTACTGTCTGAAATGTGATAAGCAAAGCCAGAGTCTATAAGTTTGACGTCGAAACCCCTCAGGATTTCTCTCGCCCTGTTTATATCGAAGTTTCTTCGAAGGCAAACCTCAGACTTGCGGTATTCGAAGTCCAAAAGCTCAACGCTGAAATGCTTTCCAAGCACTTCAAGCGCCTTCATGCACTTCTCTTTGTCTCCGAGAATGATATCCTCGCCATCATACTCGAATCTCACCACACCACCGTTCTCGCAGATCACGATGTCAGAAACGCCTATCACTTTCGCTACTGCCTTTGCAAAGCAGGGAGCATTGCCAGTGGCGAGAATTACTGGTATCTTCAATTTTCTCAATGCTTCAACAGCTCTGAGGTTCAGAGCTCTCCGCCGATCTGTAATTGTTCCATCTATATCTATCGCTATTGCCTTTGGCTCGAACATTCAGATCTCTTTTGTCTTATTCAAGCTACCGCTTCTTTCAGCAAGCCATTTTGCAACGTCATCCCAGAGTGCCATTCCCCTTCGAGAGACCACAAGCCCCACATGGCCAACGTCCGCTTGAAAAACCGCCTTGTCCTTGCTTCCAATGACATCTAGGAATCTCAGAGTATTTTCTGGTGGAGCCAAATGATCTCTTAAACCAACGATAGCGGCGGTGGGCATTGTTATTTTCTTCGGATCCACTCTCTTTCCCTTTATGTAAAGCTTTCCCTCTGCGAGGGCGTTGTTCTGGTAGAGCTCCTGATTGTACCTGACATAAGCCCCTGGAGCGACGTTGACACCGTCATGGATCCACCGCTCCATCCTGAAGAAGTCGTCGATGAACTCCTCGCTTTCCGCATTCATAAACAGGTTTATGTATTTCCCGAAGTAGTTTCCCCAGGGTTCAAGGATCTTGAATCTCTCAGTTAGGAACCAAGATGGAACGTAGCCAAATGGAGCCACGATTTCTTCGGGGTTGAAGAATCTCTTGTCCGCCAGCGTTATAAGACCACCGATCTTCCTGTCGAAGTAGAGAGTCGAAGCCAAGAACAATAGATTCTTCACATTCTGCGGATAAAGAGCTGTATACATTGCACTCATCCCGCCACCCATGCAGTAGCCCAGGATCGAAACCTTTTCAGAGCCAGAATCTCTTTTCACGTCTTCCACGAAATCAGCAAGGAATATGTCGATGTAGCTGTCCAGAGAGAACTGATCCGCTATCGTCGCATCTCCCCACTTGATCATGTAAACATTGAAGCCTGCCTGTAGCAATTTTCGCACAACACTTCTTTGAGGGGTTAGATCGAGAATGTAGGGCTTGTTTATCAGTGCATAAACGATCAGCAATGGTGTTTCATACTGCTTTTCAGTCATCGGCTCATAGCGGTAAAGCTTCACTCCGTCATCCGAGGATATTTCAACTCTCGGCGTCGCTCCTATTTTGACGTCAGGGATCAGATATGGCTTGTCTTCCGTGATCGGCAGAAAGTTAGGGTTCTTTATGAACCATTCAGCAAGCTTCAGCGCCCTTCTGTAATTTCTAAAAACTTCAGTGATCATCCGCACCACCCCTCTTTACCCCCTCAACCTTCTCAATACTCTCGATTTTCTCCCTCAAAACTCTGATCTCCTCCATTATTTTCCTCGATTCCTTCTTTATGTCTCCTTTCAAATCAACGTAAGCTTCAGACAGGGCAATAATGTCTCTCCTTGACACCATGCCGAGGGCATGGAGCATGGCACTCGTAAAGTTCTGTAAATTGAGTAAAGAACGCATGTAAGCACTATTGATTGAGTTTACCCAAGCAGAGACGACGGAATTGTTCATGTAATCCGCATATATCTCTTCGAATCTCTCCATCGCATTACTGACTGTTCTGACAATTTCATCGCTATCCCCTCTGGCAAGAGCCTTTGAGATATCCATCAAAAAGCCAAAATAAGCCCTGTTCAGTTCCAAAATCAGCTTTCCACAATTTGAGTAAAATTCCTCGAGTTCCTGTTCGCTGATCTCTTTAAAATAAGTTCTCGGATTCATCAGAGTCAGCAAAAACTCATTAAACGCGGTTGCTGTTTTAAAGATCTCTTCAAAATATCTCCTATCCATCATAGTGTGCAATATGCACGCAGGACTTTTAAGTTTTGCGTCAATTTCGAAGAAAGATGAGTCATCGTGTTCTCGGGCTTTGGTTTTTCCATGCTCACCAAATTTCCTCATGCGACTCCACTCTCTTTCTAGGCAAGAGAAAGATTAATGTATTGGTATACAATTTTTCATGCCCCCGTGGGGTAGCGGACATCCTGGAGGCCTTCGGAGCCTCAGACCCGGGTTCAATTCCCGGCGGGGGCGTTGTAAGAAATAGGCTTGCGAAAAATTTTAAGCTGTAAAACAAAGTCGATCCGTGCAAGAGCAAAATGGCATAAAAGAGGCAGAATTAGGAAGAAAAGAGCTTTTACAGACAGAGAAGGTCATAGGGATAATCGAAGAAATTGATGGAATGAAGAAGAACGTTGCACTCGAGATATGCTCGGAAACATGTCATTTTACGATTCCTCTTTCAAGAATGTTTAAGAAGGTTTACACGGTCGTTATGAGTTACGAATTGGCTGAAGAAATTCATGAAAAGCTCAAAAAAGAAGGTATAAGGAACGTCGGGATTATAGTCGCTTCCGAACCTATTGAGATAGATTTTAAAATCGATCTTGCACTCCTCTCACACGTTCTTAGCTCACAAAATTCCAAAAATTATCTGTGCTTTGCAAAAAATGCTGAATTCGTTGTTTTAGTGGATGAGAAAAGAACAGATATCCAATTTTTTGAAGGATTCGAAGTTTTAAGATCCTGTGAACTTCCACTCCGCCATATGGTTTTGAAGCGGAAGAGAATCTGACCTGCGAAGAGTCGAATGTGTTAAGAGAAATATATTTCAACTCTTGAAGGATGAAGCGTTGGGTGAATCCATGAAGACCCTGGCTGAAAAAATCCTCAGTGAAAAATCTGGAAAGGATGCATATGCGGGAGATATTGTAATAGCAAAAATCGATCAAATCGCCCTCCAAGATGGCACCGCTCCCCTCGCGATCAGACAGCTGAATGAGATTGGGATCTATACTGCGGTAAAAAAAGCACATTTCTTCATCGATCACGCCGCTCCTTCACCGAGAAGAGAGCTCAGCAACGATCAGAAGTTCATATACGAATTTGCCAAAAAATACGGAGCGGATTTCAATCCTCCTGGTGAGGGAATAATCCACCAGCTGATGGTCGAGAAGTTTGTAAGCCCAGGAATGCTTGTAGTTGGAGCGGACAGCCATACATGCACCTACGGAGCCCTTGGGGCCTTTTCAACTGGGATGGGTTCAACAGACATCGCTGTAGCAATGGCCCTTGGCAAAAACTGGTTCAGGGTCCCTGAGAGCATAATGGTCGTTTACAGCGGAAGAATGCCTAAGGGGGTTTATGCCAAAGATCTAATGCTGTATCTCATCGGAAAAATCGGAGCGGATGGGGCGGATTATAAGGCTTTGGAATTCCACGGGGATTGTGTGGAGAACATGAGCGTTGAAGAGAGACTCACGATCGCAAACATGGCAATCGAGTGTGGAGCAAAGGCTGGGCTTTTTGAAAGCGACGAAAAAACAAGAGCATTTTTGGCAGAGATGGGTAGAAAGAGCGATTTTAGAGTTGTAAAGGCGGAGAGCGGTGCAGAATATGAGAGAGAAATATACATCGACGTGAATGAGGTGCCACCAGTTGTTGCGAAACCTCACTCGGTTGATGCAGTGGTGAGCGTTGAAGATGTTGCAGGCACGCCTGTAAACCAGGTTTTCCTTGGCACATGCACAAATGGTCGCCTTTCTGACCTTGAAATTGCTTACAGAATGCTTAAGGGAAAGAAAGTAAAGGAAGGGGTTCGCTTTATCGTTGCTCCCGCAAGTAGAAGGATTCTGCTTAAGGCAATCGAAAAAGGGATAATCTCAGCCTTGGTTGAAGCGGGAGCGATAATCCTCCCCCCGGGCTGTGGAGCATGTGTGGGAATTCATCAGGGAGTTCCCGCGGACGGTGAGATCTGCATTTCAACACAGAACAGAAACTTTAAGGGTAGAATGGGAAATCCCGAGGCTTATATCTACCTTTCTTCTCCCGCAACCGCTGTTGCAAGTGCGATAAAGGGTGAGATAGCGGATCCGAGAGAATTTCTATGAAGATCAGCGGAGAGCTTCTGAAGGAGATCCTTGAAATTGCGAGGGATTCGTATCCAAATGAGTTTATAGCTCTCCTTTCGGGGAAAAAAGATCTTATCGAGGAACTTATTTTTCTTCCCTTTATGGCTGGCGAGAGATCCGCGCTGATACATCTCGAAATGCTACCACTCGGTATGAAATTCCACGGAACCGTGCACAGCCATCCATCACCCTGCTGTGAGCCAAGTGAGGAGGATCTCTCTTTATTCACCCGCTATGGAAAATACCACATCATCGTTTGCTACCCCTTTACAATTAGAGACTGGAAATGCTACAACAATAAGGGGGAGGAGGTTGAGTTAGAGGTTGTTTAGGAATTGTTTTAAAGCTTGTTATCTCGCTAACACCATGGACAGATTCAGAAGATTGCTGGAGCACTGGATCGAGCACAATGAAGAGCACATAGAAAAATATAGGGAGTGGATGGAAAAGCTAAAGGATCATCCAGAAATCTTCTCAATGCTAAAGGATGCTGTAGAGAAATTCGAAGAAGGTACACGGATACTCGAGGAGATAAAAAGGAGGGTATGAGATGAAAATTCACCCGATATGCCCTTCATGCCTTCTGAATAGAGTATACTATGAAGCAAAGCTTGTTACAAATGATAGGGGGCGAATCTCAAAATGCATGGAGGAAGCACTTGAAATTCTGGCAAGCGAATATCGCAAAAGCCCAATAAATGCCCATCTGGCAACGAAGATTCACAGAAGAGTTTACGAGATCTTGGGATGCGAAGATCCTTATCTGGAGTTGAAGAGGAGGGCGAATGAGAACTCTTCAAAGGTTGCTAGGCTTGCAGAGAACATCGTTAAAGAATCCGCGGATCCATTAAGAACCGCTGTAAAATGTGCAATAGTTGGAAATGAGTTTGATTTCGGTGTTTTGGGGCACAAAATCGATGAGAATTTCGAGCTAAACTTCAGGGAAAAGTTGAAACAGGAGCTTGCAATTGACCATGTGCATCGAATTCCTGAGCTTGCAAAAAACGTTGTCTATCTTACAGATAACGCTGGAGAGATATTTTTCGATAAAATCCTGATGAAAGAGCTTAAGAAATTCTGCACGAAGCTTACGGTGGTTGTCAGAGGAAAACCAATTCTGAACGATGCGACGCTTGAGGATGCAAAGCTTGCGGGAATAGATGAGGTTGCTGATGAGGTTCTGACAAATGGGAAAGGTGCGATAGGGATCATCGTTGAAGAACTGCCTGAAGAGACACTCAGAAGGTTGAAAGAGGCGGATCTGATCGTGGCCAAAGGAATGGCAAACTACGAGTGTCTTTCGGAAGCGGAATTCAGACCGATAGCCTTCCTGTTAATGGCAAAGTGCGAACCGATTGCGGAAGATCTGGGTGTTAAAAAAGGAGACATGGTTGCAAAGATTATCGAGTAGCTCAGCAGCTGTAGTGCCTTTTGCATTTCAAAACACCTTCAAATTTGATCTTGTTCTCATCATCAACGCGGACGATCAGATCGTAATGCCCCCAAACCTCCCAAACTTCTTCGCAGACTTCCTTCAGTTTTTTGATTATCTCTTCTCTTCTTGTCCTATCGATCCAAAGCTCCAGATACATGTCATTCGTATTCAATCGTTGCGGGTGGTTTGTCGGTTATATCGTAGAGAACTCTCGTGATCTCGGGCACTTCTGATGTTATCCGCTGAGATATTCTCCTAAGCCTGTCATAGGGGATCTCAACGAACTTTGCGGTCATTGCATCTTCCGAAGAGACCACTCTGACAGCAAGAATGTAACCGTAAACTCTTTTTCCGTTTCTCACTCCAGTAGCCTTCATGTCCAGAAGCACCGCGAAGTTCTGGAAGGACTCGATGTCCTTTGTTTCCTCCTCAACTATCCTCGTCGCTTCTCTTAGAATCTCAAGTTTTTCCCAGGTTACCTCTCCGACGATTCTTATCGCGAGTCCCGGGCCAGGAAAAGCTTTTCTCTCCGAGATCTCCTTTGGAATTCCAAGCTTTCTCGCAACTTCTCTTACCTGTGGTTTGTACAGGTCTTTTATGGGTTCTATTACCTTGAATCCATATCTCGATGTGTCGATTCCGAGCTGTTCAAGGACGTTGTGCTGGGTCTTCACTCCTCCAACAGTCTCAACTATGTCCGCAGCGATCGTTCCCTGAACCAAATACCCTGCATTCATCTCCTTTATGATTTTACCCAGAACTGTGTAGAATGCATCCCTAAATGCCTTTCTCTTCTCCTCCGGATCTGTCTTCCCCTTTAAAGCCTCGAGGACTTCTTTCTTCGCGTCATAGATGAAGGCATCAAGACCTTGCCCGCGAAGAAGTTTCACAACACTCTCTGGTTCCCCTTTTCTTCGAAGCCCATCGTCAATGAAAACCGCCTTTATCGGTTTTCCAAGAGCCTTGGCGACGAGAACAGCAGAAACAGTACTATCAACTCCACCAGAACATGCAGCCAGTACTTTATCGCTATCTTCTGGCTTTAGAATTTCCCTTATTGATTTCAAGCTCCTCTCTATATACTCGCTCGCATCGAAATTCATGCCCGCTCTTTGCCCTACAGTTTAAAAAGTTTTCAGGCAACGTCTATTTCGATGAAACTATAACGATCCCTTGTCTTTATTTCTCCAAATTTTAACCTGAGTGGTTTTTTGAAGATTGGGCCGTCGAAAACAAAGGTATGAAATTCCCCGTTTTCTCCGCAGACATCCAGAGACTTTTTCTTCATTTCTTCAACAAACCCAGTATCGATTTCCCTCCCAAGCCATTCTCTTCCCAAGATCCCATCTTTTACGGAGCAAATAATCGCACGGAATCCAGAGTCTATAAATTCTCTCACAACTTCCTCACGCTCCATTTTCCAAAGCGGTAAAACCGGTTTGAGCTTTGCGATCTCGCAAACCCTTTCGATCCACTTTCTGTGCTCCTCAAGATCTATGTCTCCGAAAATTCCATGGGTAAAACCAAGTTCTCTCAATCTGAAAAGAGTTTGCAAATAATTCTCCTCATATTTTTCCCAGGAAGTTCTTATCTGGATAATATCGATTCCTATCGCTTCCGCTTGCTTTCTTAAAACCTCTGCACGAACTCCGTGAGAGCGGGAATACATTCCGTCTTCTGTGATCGTGTTCAGAAGCAAATTAACGTCTATTCCGCTCTTCAATGCCTTATAAAGTGCCAGAGTGCAATCTTTTCCTCCACTCCACGAGGCAAAAGCTTTCATGAGTCGAGTAAAAACAAGGTTATTAAAATTTTTTGGTCAAGAAATCAAATAAAATTGAAAAATTAGCTCTTCTTCACTTCTTTTCCTAAAATCTTGAAGATTCTCGGTGGAGTTTCCGACATCTTCACAGCGGTATTTGGAATCAGTATCCCCTTCCCGTCTGGATTGAATTTGATCAGGCTGTTTCTCAGCCTCCAGTGAGGATCGTTCAAAAGCTCTTGCAGTTTGTTTAACTTGACTATAATTGGAGCGCCCAGGAGCCTGCCCAGGATCTTTCCCTTTGTCTTCTTTCTCGCCCTACTGACAAGTTGTTTTACAGTATACTTCTGAAGTGTCTTGTTCAGTTCTTCATCGAGCACTTTGAGTCTTTCGGGATCATCTGAAATCCTGTCAAGGCTGTATCTGTAATCTGGCTCAAGATCCCATCTATCAATTATCTTAAGCAAGGCCCTGAAATCGGGATCTGTTGGTGTTGCCAGCGCTACATACCCATCCTTCACTCTGTAGTAACCAAATGGGTAGATGATGTAGTCCAAAGTTCCGTATCTCGTCCTTGATTTCCCGAAAAGGAAACCTACGATTGTCGGGAATGTATGAATGACCGCCAAGGCATCATGCGTGGCTACATCCACGAATTGACCTTTACCGCTCTTTTTCCTTTCAATCAGGGCAATCATAGCTCCACAAGCAGCATTTAATCCCGCCATTGTCCACGCAGCCCATATCCCTGCCCTTAATGGATACGAATATTTCCCTGTGAGATAAGGATTCCCTATGATCGATGGATATCCATTGTAAGCCTGTGCGGTTAGATCGGAATCTGGAACATTGGCAAACTCCCTTGCTTTGTTTGTAAAGTGTCCATATGGCGAGACCGCAACATATATCAATCCCGGATTTTTCTCGGAGATCTGCCTGTATCCAATCCCTAAGGAGTCGAGATATCCTGGTTTCATTCCATCAATGAGTATATCGCAGGAATTGATCAGTTCCTTAGCACTTTCACTGAACTTCACGATTTCCTTGTTTCTGCTTTCAACAAGATACGGGATTCCACAACCCTCCACCTTTGCACCAAATAGCGAGATGTTTTTTGCCTGATCATCGAACTCAATGCGAACAACCTTTGCTCCAAACTCCGCAAGCAGTGAACCAGCAATCGCTGCAGCAAAGTTTTCTCCTGCAATTTCCACAACTTTAACATCCTCAAGCGCGAAAGGCTTGTTGTCTTCAGCAAATAGCTTCATCAACGCCTCATCTCTACTCATCCTTTTCACCCCTGAAAACTGGATCCTTCTCTGCATCCCAAATTGGTGGAGGAGCGCAACCAGGTTGTTCATCCCAGTAGCCTATGACACCATCTTTTTCGAGCTTCTCTATCTCCTGATCGCTCATGCCAAGCCATTTCTTTAGTATTAGCCTGTTGTGATAGCCTACGGGTCTTGCAAGCCACTTGACCTGCCCGGGAGTTGCACTCATCGCGACAAAAGCCCCTGGAACAGGGATTTCGCCGTAGAGACGATCGAGAAGTTTTACTATGCTCCTTCTCTCCCACCGCCATGGATCATTGAAAACTTCAACATCACCCAACACAGGAGAGGCCGGAAATCCGAGTTTTTTGGCATATTCCATGATCTCATCAAGTTTGTGCTTGGCAACCCAGTCTTCAACGAGTTGATTCAACTCCTTTATTCTATCTCTTCTAAATCGTTCGCCATTTCTCAAACCTTCGATCAATGTTGAAAGAGCTTCGAATTGCTGATCCGTCATTATTGCGATCGCGACAAATTTCTCGTCCGCAGTCTTGAAGATTCCTGATGGACTTGCACATGGGTCTATATTCCCAGTTTTTCCTATCTCCTCACCTGTAAGGCTGAAGTAGGTAATATCGTAGAGGAATCTGAGCAAACTTTCAGTCTGCGAAACATCGATATACTGTCCTTTTCCTGTTTTATCTCTGTAGTAAAGTGCATTCAGAACCGCAAATACGACCATCATCGACGGGAGGAAATCTCCAAAGTAGTCTGGGAGCTTGTAGAATTCCTCAACATCTTCCCAGCCTGTTTTTACTGCGAGCGAAGCAACACCCTGCGCTGCGACGTCAAAACTTGGGACTTTGCTCAATGGACCATACTGCCCGAAACCAGAACAGCTAGCATATATGATCCTTGGATTTACCTTGCTTATCTGTGCATATCCTACTCCCATCGCATCAGCCAATCCCGCTCTGAGGTTCTCAACAAATACATCCGCCCTTTTTGCAAGCTCGAATATTATCTCTCTTGCCTTCGCATTTCTTGCGTCTGCAGCAATGAAATACTTGTTTGCATTCTGTATTCCATATACAAGATTTGTCCTGTTGTAGAATCTCCCGAATATTGTAGCGATTCGGTATCGCTCACCCTCTCCGGGTGTCTCTATTTTCACAACCTCTGCACCAAATTGAGCGAGTATTCTGCCCACATTTGGTCCAAAAACGAAGTGTGTAAGTTCAACTACCTTCAAACCTTTCAAAGGCGGATCTCTTTTCTCCCCCTCCTTAAATAAGGATTCCACATAACTGAAATAATCCGTCATAAGCCCAAATACACCCTCCTTACCTCATCATTCTTAGCAAGCTCCTCACTACAACCTTCCATCCTTATCCTTCCGTTCTCTATGATGTACGCCCGGTCGCTTATCTGGAAAACTCTTTTCGCATTCTGGTCAGAGAGCAGTATTGTGATCCTGTTCTCGTCTCTAAGGGATTTAATTAGCTTGTATACCTCAAGAGAGATCTTTGGAGCTAGACCTAGACTTGGTTCATCTATTAAAAGCAATTTCGGCGAAGCCATTAAGGCTCTTGCAATTGTCAGCATCTGCTGTTCCCCACCGCTCAAAGTTCCGGCCAATTGCATTCTCCTTTCCTTAAGTCTTGGAAACTTTGAATATATGAACTCAAGAGAATCCCTTCTCTTCTTCCACGCCTCACCATTAATGGCACCCATCAGGAGGTTTTCTTCAACTGTTAGAAAAGGAAAAAGCTTCCTACCCTCTGGAGCTATTGTTACACCCTTTTTTATTATCTCGTAAGTCGGGAGATCAACCAAGCTGTCTCCGTTCAAGGTAATCTTTCCCTTCTTTGGCTTAACCACACCGATTATTGTATTCAGAATTGTGCTCTTACCTGCTCCATTCGGACCTATTAGCCCCACTATCTCTCCGTTCTCCACCTTTATTGATATTCCATCCACAGCCAGTATCTTTCCATACCAAACCTCCAAACCCTCAATGCTCATCATACTTCTTCCTCTCCTATGTAGGCTTCAATAACTTCAGGTTTTCTTACGACTTCTTCAGGCTTTCCATCCGCGATTAGCTTTCCGTAATGCATAACGAGAACTCTTTCCGCAGATTTCATGAGAACTTTCAGAACGTGCTCGATCCAGATTATCGTGAGGTCAAATTCTTTTCTTATTCTGTTTATGAGCTTCGATACATTATCCGCTTCAGCAGGATTTAAGCCTGCCATAGCCTCATCGATTAGCAGAAGTTTTGGTTTCAATGCCAATGCTCTTGCAAGCTCAAGCAGTCTTAGCTCGTAAATTGCCAGATCCCCTGCTAAAACGTCTCTCTTCTTTAGCAGTCCAAATAGATCGAGATAGTATATTGCCTCCGCTCCCGCTTCTGTCATCGTCATCTTTTTACCTTCAGGACTTCCAAGAATTGCGTAGAGAACGTTCATGTGAGCGGTCATGTTCAGGATTACCCTTGGATTTTGAAAAGTCCTCGCAATTCCGAGCTTCGCCCTCTCATTCATTCTCTTTTTTGTTATATCATGCCCGTTGAACTCTATTTTTCCGCTGTCAGGGAAGTAGAATCCAGAGATTAGGTTGACCAGTGTGCTCTTTCCCGCTCCATTTGGACCGATCAGGCCCACGATCTCCCCCTTCTCGATTTTAAAGCTGACATCGTTTACCGCTATGATCCCTCCAAAACGTTTAACGAGGTTTGAAACCTTAAGCATTTGACCACCTCAGACCCTTCTTCTAACCTTAATCGTAGGCTCATATTCTCTGTATCTCCTCTTTCTGTAAAGCCCCCAGAATCCCTCTCTCAGGAAGTATAGCAGAGTCAGAAGTATCAGGAAGAGAACCACGACTGAGAGTTCTCCGAGCGTTATCCTTGTAACTTCTCTCAAAGTCGCTACGAAGTATGCACTTATGACAACACCATAAATTGCCCCTTTTCCTGCAAGAGTGGCGGTTAGAAGCACCATTATCAAGAACGAAGGCATAAGCCATACTGGTCCAGAGAATGAACCCTGGTAATGTGCCAGGAACCATCCCGAGACAGCCATTGCTCCGCTTGTTAGCGTAAACGTTATGATCTTTATCTGCCTCACATTTATTCCGTAAGAGAGAGCGACATCCTCGTCCTCATTTATCACGCCCATCATGAAACCATATCTTGACCTAAGCGTTCTGTCGACGAAGAAGATAAACGCCAGCGCGATTGTCAATGAGACGTAGACGAAGATCATGACGTCGAGAGTTACGTTGCCTGTTGTTGGGAATAAAAGCTCAACATTGGGGATTCCTGTTTCAGCGCCAAATATGTCCGAACGCCAGTATGTTATTTCACTGAGTATGAAAGGAAGGAGCATTGTTATGAGTACGTAATACACTCCTCTCGAAATTATCGTGATCGGGCTTAAAGCCAATGCTATTATCGCTCCAACAATAAATGCTGCTGGCAAAGTAAGAGTGGGGCTTAAACCGAGGTTTCTGCTCAGCAAAGCTGCGGTATATCCTCCGACTGCTAGGAAGAAGTGAGGTCCAAAGCTGAGGCGACCTGTTCCGATCGTTTGAAGGTTGAATGGAGTGGCCATCATGATCAGAAGGTTTGCGAAGATCAGCGTTGACATCAAAGCGATGGGCTGATAATTGAATACCACCGTAGAAATGGAGTATAAGAGCAGTGGCAGAAGTAACCACAGAATTAAGCCTATTATAGGATTTCTCCAGTATCTCGGTTCTATGATCCACTCGTATTTTCTTCCGAGAAAGTGGATTATTATTCTACCCCTTCTTGTCTCAAACTTGAGCATACAGCCTCACCATATTGTTTCCGCCCTTGCCAGTCCCTTCGGGCGGATGATCAGCACAATCATAACTACGATCAGCGCGACCAGAAGCATTAGCCTTGGATCGAGCAGGAAGCCAACTGAAGCCTGAATGAATCCGATGATATACGCTGCCATAATGCTACCCTTCAGATTTCCCAGTCCACCAAGAACCGCAACCAAGATCGCATAGGTGAATACGCTCCATCCAATGTAGGGATTCAGAGCCCAGATCGGGGAAATTAGAAGCATTACTATTGCAGGCGGAATTGAAGCTATGATCATTGCAAGCGCAAACGTTCTGTTGAAGTTCACACCAACAAGTTTTGCGGCAAACATGTCCTGGCTTATTGCTCTCATTATGAATCCGTTTTTAGTTTTTATGAAGAAGAGCAGATAGATCGCTAACAGCGCAAGTGATACAAAGGCGGTAACGACATACTGCCCCGGTATATTCGCTTCACCGAATGGAACGAGTTCGTTGTAGATCGTAGTGGGAATGTAAACGCCGACGATCTCTGGATACGCCCAGCCTATGAGCTCTTCTACTATGACAAATACAGCAACAAGAGCAGCGAGCATGTAGTCCTCGAGTTCGGCAAATCTTAAGATCACTAACTGGTAAACCGCATAGGTGAAAAGCGCAACAAGTGCAATCGCTAACACGATAGACTCGATCAATCCAAAACCCAGATCGTGCCAGAACATCCAGGTTCCATAGACCGCTATCAAGAATATCGCTCCATATGCTAGGTTAAAGACTCTGAGCACCCCTGTGGTTATCGTAAATCCAAGAGCCATTCCCAGATACATCGAGCCGAAGATAAATGTATAGGCCACGATCAAAGATAACTCTGCAATCACTTCAACCACCGCAAACCATTTTATTATTCTGCAGACTTTCTCCTACTTCCTTTCTTTTGTAAGCAATCGACATATCGGGTGGATTCCAAGTTATGAGAAACGCCATCTTTAAAATTGGCTTTTTTTTCATGAAGCTTGCCACCAGTTTCATGATTTTTTCAAGTATTTATTTAGTATTTAAGATTTTTGGTTTTTCTTCATCGAATGTGTTGAATTGGAAAGGAATTTATAGAGTAGCCAATATTTCAAAAAATTTTTGAAAATAATTTAACATGAACCATAAATCTTCTAGACTTGGACTCTCACTTCAATAGGGCATCTCTGTACTTCTCCCTCAGAAGTCTCTTATTTATTTTCCCGACACTTGTTTTCGGGATTTCCTCCACAAAAATAATCCGATCTGGCAACTGCCATCTTGAAAACCTTTTTAGCATGTGCTCTCTTAACTCAGTCTCAACCTGTTCCTTTGGTTTGCTTTTGTACGGATTTTTCAGCACAACGAGTGCTAGCGGTCTTTCACCCCACCTCGGATGAGGAACCCCTATAACGACCGCTTCATAGACATAAGGATGGTTCATGAGGCTCTTTTCGAGCTCCACACTCGGGATCCATTCCCCTCCACTCTTTATTATGTCCTTCAGCCTGTCAACGATGTGGAAATACCCTAGTTCATCTATCGTTCCCGCATCACCGCTCTTCCACCATTTATCCTCTGTGACGCTTTCCTCTGTTCTCGGATCGTTGAAGTATTCTTTTATGACCCATGGACCGCGTAGCCAAAGCTCTCCAACGCTTTTTCCATCCCATGGTAATTCATCGCCAGTAACCGGGTCTACAAGCTTCGCTTCAATCCCAAAAACGAATAAACCCTGCTTTTTCATGTGGTTCAATCTCTCCTCCTCGTTTTTGGCCATTATTTGTGGTTTTGGAATGTTCACGGTTACAAGTGAAGAAGTTTCGGTTGCACCATACGCATGAATGACCCTTGCTCCAATATCTTCATAGCATCTGATCATTTCCAATGGTGGCTCTGTTGAACCCGCTATCACTCTGAAGTTGTTAAGTTTTGCAGTTGGAGCAATTCTCTTGAGAACTTCAAGAATTGGGCTCAGAATCGCGGGTTCTCCCGATGCGATGGTGACATTCTCGTTGAGTATTATGTTGGCCAGATGAACGGGATTATACAACCCCGGAAGTATCAATTTAACTCCGACCATTGGGCAGGCTAAATGAGAAGTCCAGCCGTTAACGTGGTAGAAAGGAACCACTTGCAGAAATACGTCTGAGGGCGTAATATTGAAAACAGCCGCAGATGTCATCGCATGCAAAATTAAGGCTCTGTGTGAATAGAAGACTCCTTTTGGATTTCCCATTGTTCCAGTGGTGTAGCAGGCAGTAGCGGACGATTTTTCATCGATCTCCTCCCAGTTTCTCTTTTTCGAGTTCTTACTTATGAGCTCCTCGTAGAAGTAGAGTGGTTTCAGCTTCGTCTTGACTTCTTCACTGCTTTTATCAGACATCAAAACATAAAAGTCAAATTTATGCCTTTCTGCAAGACTCTCCGCCATTTCAACGAGTGTGTCGTCAAAGAAGAGAACTCTTGCACCGCAATGATCGACAATGTATGTCAGCTCATTCAAGTGCAAGCGAATGTTCAACTGCACCAAAACCGCCCCTATGCCTGAGACGCTGAAATAGCTCTCAAAATATCTGTGATCATTCCATCCCAAGATCGCTATTCTGTCTCCAGCCTTAACACCCAGGGATTCAAGTGCATTCGCCATTGCACAAACTCTCTCGTAAATTTGGAGGTAGTTAAGGGTGTGCACGCCTCCATTCTGCAAAGTTCGATATGAAACCACTTCAACTTCGTCATGGACCTTTGCAGCGTGCTGTAGGATCTTGTGTAAGTTAAGCTGATATTCATCATTCATCGTTGATGGCAATCCCTTCAGCACCATGTTTTAACTTAAATTTTTAAGTATTAAAAAATTTCTCTTGTCGATCATTTAAAGTTCGCTAACGCTCAAAAACCTTATTAACACAAAAACTACAAATTTTGTGGATAAAATGAACGCTGAAGCTTTAAAAAATAGCGATTACTCCGCAAAGGACATTGCAGTTCTTGGAGATCTCGAAGCGGTCAGAAAGAGACCAGGAATGTATATCGGTAATGTCGGGATAAGGGGTCTTCATCACCTGCTATGGGAAGTTGTCGATAACAGTGTTGACGAGGCCTTGGCGGGATTCTGTGACTTTATAAAGGTAACGATACATTCTGATGGCTCCGTAAGTGTAGAGGATAATGGTAGAGGAATACCTGTAGATCTGCACGAAACTGGAAAGCCTGCGCTGGAAATAGTGATGACAAAGCTCCACGCTGGAGGAAAATTTGGCAATAAAATATACAAGGTCGCTGGAGGACTTCATGGAGTTGGTGTCTCTGTGGTTAATGCCCTTTCGGAGTGGCTTGAAGTATGGGTAAAAAGAGATGGAAAGGTTTACTACCAGAGATACGAAAGAGGTGAACCCAAGACTGAGCTAAAAATCGTGGGAGAAAGCAATGAGACCGGCACAACGATCAGGTTCAAGCCAGACGAAGAGATCTTCGAAGTCGTAGATTTCAACTACGAAATAATTTCTCAGAGACTGAAGGAGCTCGCTTATTTGTGTAAAGGATTGAGGATTTTGCTTGTAGATGAAAGAAGTGGAGTCTCAGAGGAATATAGATTCGAGGATGGAATTGTAGGCCTGATCAAGAGCCTAAATAAAAATAAAAAGGTTTTTCACGAACCAATATACATCGAAAGCTCAAAGAATGGAGTTTTAATTGAAGTCGCTCTTCAGTTCACAGATTCTGAGATCGAGAACATTTTGGCTTTTGCAAACAACATAAGGAACCCGGACGGAGGTACTCATGTAATCGGATTCCGCTCTGGGCTCACGAGAGCGATCAATGAGTATGGAAGGAAGAACATAAAGAAGTTTGAACCGATAGCGGGAGCTGAGATCAGGGAAGGCCTGACGGCGGTTATAAGTGTTAAAGTCTCAAATCCCCAGTTCGAGGGACAGACAAAGGGAAAGCTCACGAACACTGAAGTGAAGACCGCAGTGGAGTCCGCGGTTTACACAGGCTTACTGGAATGGCTTGAAAAGAACCCGAAAGACGCGGAGAACATTATAAACAGATTGCTGGTTATAAAGAGAGCAAGAGAGGCGGCGAGAAGGGCAAAGGAGCTTGTAAAGAGAAGAGAAGAGGTTTCGATAACACTTCCAGGGAAGCTTGCGGATTGTTCTTCAAAGAACGTGGAAGAGAGGGAGCTATTCATCGTGGAGGGCGAAAGTGCAGGAGGATCCGCAAAGCAGGCAAGAGACAGACGTTTTCAGGCAATTTTGCCAATAAGAGGAAAGATCATAAACGTTGAAAAAGCGGGAATGATAAAAATTTTAAAGAACGAGGAAATTAAAGCCATAATTTCAGCAATTGGTGCTGGAATTGACAAAAATTTTGACATAAGCAAGGTAAGATACCGCAGAATTATAATTATGAGCGATGCGGATGTTGATGGCTTGCACATACGAACTCTGCTCTTAGCTTTCTTTTACAGGCACATGAGACCGCTAATAGAAGCGGGAATGCTTTACATTGCTCAGCCACCACTTTACGGAGTAAAGAAGGGTGGTAAGATTTACTATGCTTACAGCGACAGCGAACTGAGCAGATTGCTCGAAAAACTCGGGAATGCAGAGGTGCAGAGATACAAAGGTCTTGGAGAGATGAATCCACAGCAACTCTGGGAAACGACAATGGATCCACAGAGAAGGGTAATGTTCCAGGTGAAGATAGAGGACGCTAAGAAGGCGGATGAGTTATTCAGGATACTGATGGGAGAAGACGTGGAGAGCAGAAAGAACTTCATAATTGCGCATTCAAAAGAGGTGAAGAATTTGGATGTCTGATCTCGAAAGATACTCGAGACAGATTGAGATCTTTGGCGTTGAAGGTCAGGAAAAGCTTGAGCGTGCTTCAGCCCTCGTAGTGGGTGCGGGGGGATTGGGCAGTGCGGTGATCCAGTATTTATCCGCTGCTGGAATTGGAAAACTCGGAATTGTCGACGGCGATGTTGTTGAGATCTCGAATCTCCAGCGACAAACGATTCATGCGGGAAACATAGGAATGAACAAAGCGGAATCCGCGAGACTTTTTGTTGAGAAGCTAAATCCGGACGTAGATGTTGAAATTTATCCCTACGATCTAACTCCAAATAACACATTAAAGCTTTTGAAGGGATATGACGTTGTTATCGGCTGTCCAGACAGCTTTAGAGTTAGATTCATTCTGAACGACGCATGCTATTTGCTCAAAAAACCCTTTGTTCACTCAGCAGTTTATGCATTCGAAGGAGAGCTATCAACTTTTATTGGAAGCCCTTGTTATCGCTGTTATCTTCCAAAGGCACCTCCAGCTACAGGTAAAGCGATAATCGGAGCTATTGCCGGGTTATTTGGCTGTCTTCAAGCTCTTGAAGCTGTAAAGCTGATCACTGGCTACGGAGAGCCTTTAAGGGGCAAAATCCTGAGGTTCTCCGCAGAAACCATGAGCTTCTTCGAGTTAAATATTCAAAAACGTGAAGACTGTAAGGTCTGCAATGGAGAGCTTAAAGGGATTTTTGAAGAAAATTACATTGGGGATTGTGAGATAGTAAGACTTAAGTAGATTCAAAAAGGCTTTTAAAAATTATGAATTTCTGGAGCTTAGATGTAAACGAGGTTTTAAGAGAATTAAAAACAGACTTAAATGGAATTAGCAAAAAGGAAAGAGAAGAGAGACTCAGGCTTTACGGCTTTAATGAAATAAGAGTTAAAGAGAAAAAACCTCTTGCGGTTTTCCTTAAACAGTTTCGCAATCCTCTTGTCATGGTTCTAATAGCATCAATGCTGATTCTGAGCTACATAGAGCACTATCTCGAAGCTTTAATCGTTTTCGCTATAGTTATCCTCGGCGCAATCCTCGGATTTTTGCAGGAATGGAAGGCAGAGAGCATAATGAAAGAGCTGAAAAAACTCCTGATCCCGAAAGCCTTAGTTTTTTCCGAAGGAAGTCTGGTTGAAATAGACTCCAAACTAATAGTTCCAGGAGATATAATCGTGGTGGAAGCGGGAATGAAGGTTCCAGCAGATGCAAGGATCATTGAGAGCAGAGAGCTGACCGTTGACGAATCCACTCTCACCGGAGAATCATTTCCAGTTGAGAAGAACAACAAAAAGGTTCCTGAAGATTCAACTATTCCCGAAAGGACCTGCATGCTCTATGCGGGAACTGTTGTCACTTCTGGCTGGGGAAAGGCAGTGGTTGTGGAAACAGGCGAGAGAACTGAGATGGGAAAGATTGGAAAAAGCCTTGAAGAGAGTGTAGTGACACCTTTGCTTGCAAAAATGGGTTCATTCGCCAAACAGCTTTCCATTGGTATAGTGTTAATTTCAGTGACGATCTTTTCGATAGGAATCCTTAGAGGATACGAAATCTCCTATTCTTTCCTTTCCGCAATAAGCTTTGCTGTTGCAGTTATCCCCGAGATTCTCCCGGCAACTATTACTCTGGCTCTTGCATTAGGCATCAGAAATATGGCCAAGCGTAATGCGCTCGTAAAATCTCTGCCAGCGGTTGAGACACTCGGAGGAGTTACAGTGATTTGCACGGACAAGACAGGGACACTTACGAAGAACAAGCTTAAGGTAGTGCGAATAGTAACCGCCAAAGGCGAATATGAAGTAAGAGACGATGGATTTTACAGGAACGGGGAGAAAGTCTTTGGAGAGGATCTTAGAAAGATAGTCTTAGCAGGATACATTTGCAATCGTGCGATTTGCGAATCTGGAAACTGCAGAGGGGACCCGTTAGAGGTTGCCCTTCTGGAGCTTGCGATAAGATCTGGCATTACAGTAGATTACGAGATTCTCGACGAAATTCCCTTCGATTCGAAGAGAAAGTTTATGGCGGTCTCAGCAAAAACGAACGAGGGAATATTGGTAGTGGTAAAAGGCGCGCCAGAGGTAATAAGCGGAATGGTAAGCGAATCATTCCCGGAAACTTGCTCAAAAGAGGGGATGAGAACAATAGCATTCGCGTTCAAGAAAGTTGATGAATTTAAGGGTTTTGAGCTTACCGATCTGGAATTTCTGGGTTATCAGTGCCTGATCGATCCGCTGAGGGAAGACAGCAGAGAGAGCGTGGAGAACTGCAAGAGCGCTGGAATAAAGGTTTTGATGATCACCGGCGACCATCCCGCTACCGCGGTTAAGATCGCTCGTGACGCGGGGATCGAAGGGAAGGTTATTACTGGAAAAGAGCTCGAAAAATTGGATTTGAGAGAAGCTGTAGGAGAATACAGTGTTTTTGCAAGAACAACGCCAGAGCAGAAGCTTGAGATCGTTAAGGCTCTGCAAGAGAACAGAGAAGTCGTGGCGGTAACTGGAGACGGTGTAAACGATGCACCCGCTTTGAAAAGGGCTGAAATCGGAATCGCAATGGGAAGCGGAAGTGACGTGGCAAAAGAGGCAAGTGACATGGTTTTACTTGATGACAGCTTCTCCACGATTGTGAAAGCTATCGAAGAGGGTAGAAATGTTTTTAGAAAGATACAAAGGATAATTTCATGGTTGCTACCGACAAACGGAGGTCAGGGGATGATCGTTTTAACCGCTTTCGCTCTCGGAATCTCAATGCCAATGCTTCCGCTCCATATACTCTGGATCAACACCGTCACTTCTGGCCTGCTTGGAATGATGCTCGTCTTTGAGCCCATGGAGGGGGGTTTGCTGAAGCTCAGGCCGACAAAGGGAGAACTCGTAAATGGAAGAATGCTTTTCAGAATAGCCTATATCTCAATTCTCAGCGTTTTAATAGCTTATGCCCTCTACTTTGATATCGGGAAAATGTCTTCTGCTGTCAACGGGATCATAGCCATTGGTATATGGTATCTGCTCACACCTCATGTCGAGAAAAGCTTTTTCGTGACCGGACTCAGGAATAGATATACAATACTCGGAATACTTCTCACTTTGGGTCTCCAGTTATACGTCACAAATTACAGCGATGTCCTTCTCCTTGAACCTATGAGCCTCTGGGAATGGTTCAAAACCTTGACATTTGCTTCTTTAGCCTTTATCGCAGTCGAACTCGAGAAACTGGCTTTCAGAGTTGTGGGAAAGACTACTTCTTGAAGAACTTCCATATAAAATTTCCCTCTTCTTTCAAAATTTCCACCTTTTTTCCAAAATCGAGGTTGCCTATTCCGAGATCGTCAAGCTCAACTGTTATAAAACCATCATAACCCAAATCCGAGAGATCTTTTAGCACCTTCGCAACCCTCTCGCTTTTGCTTGCCTGCACATGCCTCCTATCCTCATCTGAATTGCTAACATGAACGTTTCTGAATCTTTCGATAAGTCCGTAAAACTCTTCTGCATTGTCAAGTGAATGCTTTATGTCGAATGTGAGCGAGAGGTCATACAATTCTACGAATTCTTTAATTTCCCTTGCAGTCTTGCATAGATTGTTTATTCTCTGCTCAGAATTTTCCAAACAAAGATTTACACCCTTTAACTTTGAAAATTTCGATGCTATGCGCAGATACTTATGCAAGGAGAGATAGTCCGCCCATACGGGCTCTCTGTATGCGCTTCTCTTTCCAGCGTGGATTGTAACCAGCTTCGCTTTCTTTTTAGAGGCAAGAGCAATCGTGTATAGCGTTTCTTTTAACGAAATTTCGCAGAGTTCATTGTTAACGGATACAGGGTTTAGATCCAAAACCGGAGCATGAAATGCGAGTTCCAGATCTGCAAAGCAATCGAGTTTTTCAGGCGAACGGTCAATCCAGAAGTGCGGTGTTTCAATCCAGAACTCGACACCATCGTATTCTGCCAAATTGCAGGCTCTTGCGATCATGTCCGTGGAGTATTCGTAAAGGAACATCGAAGAGAATAGAAGATTCATATCCCTCTTGCTCTTCTGTATTCCTCAAAAAGCTTCTCAATTCTCTCAATTCTTTTAATTCTCAGCTCTTCCAATTTTCTGCGGTAAACTTCATCGAATCTCGGGCTGACACATGCAAAGCCTTCTCCCCCTATCAGCTCAACTTCATCAGCTTTTATTCTTGGAATGCAATACGAATCAAACACCTCTCCCGCAAGATGCGACATCTCTCCCAAAGTTATAACCGCCTTTATCTTTTTCATGCAGAGCATTTCCGCGACGCTTTTGCTCCCTCCACTCGGATCAAGGATCAGCACTATTTCTCCCTCGCCAATATCCTTGTTCTGCTCGATCTCCTCCCTCGAAAGCTTTCTTAAAACCTTGACTTCCTTCCACCCCATCAACTCTCCGAATTTAAGCTTTCTGAGCAATTCAACCTGCTCTTTGAGTCGAGATATTTCGGAGTCCTTCTCCCTTATCTCCGATAGAAGCTCTGAAATTCTGAACTCCAAGTTCCTTATGTAGGTCTCTTTTCGAATCTTTTCCTTTTCTTCAGTTGAAAGACTTGCTATTCTTGCCCTAAGTCTTTCTATTTCCTCCTTAAGCTCTGCTATCTGCCTTCTAAGCATCTCATTTTCCTCAATAAGCTCTCTGATCTTCTTATCCCTTCTCTCCAGTGCAGAAAATAGATCTATATCAGTTGCCTCCTTCTTCTCAGCTTTTTCAACCTTCTTGTCCTCAAATAGACTTTCCAGCTTAGTTCCTCTGATTATCTCCGCCTTAACTCTCTCCACGTCCACTCCCGCCGGGACTCTCTTCTCTATGTTTCTAAACTTGCTCTGGTAGTTATTCAAGGCATCGATTGCAGAAGCGAGCGCATCTCTTTCATGATCGTTCAGAACTCTGTACTTTGCGGTTAATTCTCTCTTCCTTTCTACAGTTAGATCCTCCTTCGGAGAGTGCAAAACCGCGTTGAATGATGCTCTGATCTTTGAAACGAATTCTGGAGGGTTCTTTTTGTCTGTAGCGATTATAACGGGTATCCCATGTTGAGTTATGAATTCAATAACCTCCGATACACTCCAGTCTTTCTTGCTCCTGATCGAGATCAGATTGCCTGCAAGGTCTATAATGGCAACCGCTGTCGTTGTCCCCGGGTCGATGCCAGCGATCAGATACCTCTTAGACGTCGAAAGCGGGATAAGTTCGACTCTTTCTTTTTCGACAGAAGCAACCTTTACCTGAACATCTTTTGTCTTGAAGCTACTTATCGGTACATCCTTCTTCGGAGCATTAACCAATATTTCTCCCCTCGATATCCCACCAAACCTAGTCCTTACACTCTCTGTGTATTCCAGGCCCAGATCGTCTAAGATTGCCTTTATTTCTTTGTAAACAGCCCTAACAGCGTCATGAACTTTTCTGCTGTATCTTTTCTGTCTCCATCCTCCCTTCCCCAAGCTTCTGTTCCTCGAAACGACGATCTGAGTTTTGTCCGTAAATACCGAGACTTCATAGCCAATATCGAAGCTTGCAAGATATGCACAAGCTCTTGCTTCATCGAATGGATCTCTTGGATTCATTTTTATGCCAAATCTCCTAGCAAGAGTTGGCAATGAGCTGTCTAGTGCTACCTGCACCAATTTCGTATTCGTGTTTCTTAAAAATTCGGCCAATTCCTCCTTAGACTTGAAAAGCTCGCTTATGTTATCGATCGCAACGATTTCAGGTCTAAGTTCTCTTATAGTCCTAAAAAACTTGTTTCTGGATACTACACCCTTCAGCTCCTCTTCTCCCTCGATTGCGACGAATGCAAACTTTCTGTGCCCTATAACGTCAACTCCCACTATCACCAATTATCCTCTGGAACACAGAATTCATATCTCTTTCTATTCTATATGTTCTTTTGAAATACCTCAGCAAATTCTCGAGATCCCTGAGTAATATCTCCCTCCAATTTGCCTCGCCAACCTCAAGGCTTTGCGGAAAGTCAATAACCCAGAAACCATCTTCGTTTACGAGTATATTAAAGGGGCTGAGATCTCCATGAACTATCCCCCTGCGGTAGAACTTTGCCATTTCATCGATGATCGCATCCAAGATCTCCTCCGGGTTCTCTAGCTTCACCTTGATCATTTCATCCGCATCGATCAACTGCATTAGCACCGCATTACCTTCCCATGAATAGGCCTCAGGCACAGCCAGTCCTTTAAGCTTTCTGAGTGCGCTGAATTCTCTTTTTGCAGATCTGATCGAGAGAACGAGAAAGTTAAGGTTTCCATAATCTCTTTTCTCTACTACCTTCTTAAAACTCTGGTATCCAAGCTTGTGGAATTTTATAACAGCCTCACCCTGCTTTGAAATGCAGTTATAGACCAAACTTTCTTTCCCTTCTCCCATCTTCTTTCCAATTGCCTCCACCTGCCCGCTTTCAACAAGTAGATGCAAAGAAAAAAGACTTAGACCAGAAAAAGTTAGAGTTGCTCCTTCGTACTCCGTTTGCTTGTTTACAACGATTCCATCATCAGCCAATGCTCTAAGAATTCTCCTCGTCTTTTCCTCGTTTATATTTGCAAGATTGCTTATGACATTGAGGGGGACGTATTTGTAGTTCCAGAGATTCCTGAAAATCGCATCCAAGATTTTCCAGGAATTCTTCCCAAGCTTAGAGTAAAGTGATGGTAAGTCCATAGATCATATTCTCGTGGAGTTAAAAATCGTTTTTGGAAACATTTATCTTCGATCTGGAGAGTTGAATTCGTGAAAGAGCTTGTCTTGGCAATAGACGTGGAAGACAGGAGGGTCGCACTGAGGATCGCTGAGGAGCTATGCGACTTAGTCGACAGATTTAAGGTGAATTACCCGCTGATATTGTCTTCCGGGATAAGGATTATTTCGGAGTTATCTGAAATGAAGCCCGTGATCGCGGATTTGAAAATTGCAGATGTCCCACATATAAGCGCAAAGATCGCAAATTTGGCATTTCGCAACGATGCAAAAGCTGTGATAGTTCACGGATTTGCGGGTAGCGATTCATTAAAAGCTGTTTTGAATGTCGCAAAAATGTTTGATGGTGAAGTTTACGTTGTCACTGAGCTTAGCAGTCCCGGTGGTGAGGAATTCATGGGCAAGGTTTCGCTTGAAATTGCGAAAAAGGCAAAGGAAATAGGCTGTCACGGCCTTATTGCCCCCGCAACGAGGATCGAAAAGTTGAGGGAAATTCGGAAAAAAGCGGAGGGGATGCGAATCCTCTGCCCTGGCGTGGGAGCGCAGGGTGGAAGTTTGGAAGCTCTTAGATATGCGGATGGAATAATAGTAGGTAGGAGCATTTACGAAGCGGATAATCCAAGAAATGAGGCAAAAAGGCTTAAGGAACATGTTCAGGCTTATAGCATTTGACCTTGACGGGACTCTGGTTGAGTTCAACATCCCGTTCGAGGAAATAAGGGCAGTTTTGGGAATCAAGGGGAGATTCGTATTAGAAAGCATACTCTCAGAAAAAGATGAAAGAAAAAGAGAAGAAATGCTCAGGATTCTTGAGGAGTATGAGCTGAAAAGCGCTGAAAATGCCAGACTTGCTTTTTATGCAAAAGAAGTTCTCCAGTTTCTTAGGGAAAGAAAAATAATTCACGGAATTGTAACGAGAAACAGCAGAAGAAGTGTAGAGATAATCTCAAGAAAATTTGGGCTGGAATTTGACTTTGTTATCACGAGAGAAGACGCAAACCCGAAACCTTCGCCAGAACCAATAAAGGTGATTCTAAAGAAATTTGCAATTGATCCGAGCTCTGCGCTTGTTGTAGGCGACTATCTGTTCGATCTGCTTTCGGGAAAGAGTGCTGGAGTTAAAACCGCACTCATAGTGCATGAAAAGAACAGAGAAATGATAGAAAACCTTAAAATTCATGCAGATTATGTCTTTTACTCTCTAAAAGAGCTTGCAGAATTTCTTGAAAGAGGATATGATACCGAAGGGTCATCCAAGGTATGTGTCTCTCGTAACGAGAGAGAGGCTCGTTGAAGGATTTAGGGGCGGGATAACAGCATTAGAAGGTCTCATAGCCCATGGAAGAGGTGAAGCTTTCGACTATATTCTTGGAGAAAGAACAAGAGAATTTGCGCTGAAAGCTGAGAAGGTTGCGGTAGCGATGTTTTTGCTGGCAAAAAACCCTGTGATAAGTGTAAATGGGAATACTGCGGTTTTGGTTGCAAAAGAAATTGGAGAACTTGCGAAGGTCTTGAATGCAAAGGTCGAGGTGAACGTTTTTCATCACAGCAAAGAAAGGGTAAGGCGAATTGCGGATTATCTGTCAAAATTCGGAATCTCCGCTTTGTGTGCGGGAGATGCTGAACTGAAGGGTTTGAGCTCTGCAAGGAGAATTGTGGATAAAAGAGGGATATACGTTGCAGATGTCGTTCTTGTTCCCTTGGAAGATGGAGATAGATGCGAAATACTGAAAAAGCACGGAAAAAAGGTTATAACCATAGATCTCAATCCTCTTTCGAGAACTTCAAGAATGGCAGATGTTACAATTGTTGACAATATAACGAGAGCTATTCCGAAAATGATCGAATTTGCGAAGGAATTGAGGAGCCTGAACAAGGAAGAGCTTGAGAAGATCGTTTCGGAGTACGATAACAGGAAGATTCTTGCAGAAGCCATAGAAGGTATAATAGAATACTTGCAAAAGGCAAAAGCCAACTTTGACTAATTTAACTTCTCTCAACATATCTTCCTCTTTCCTCGATCTCATTTGCCCTTTCAATAACCTCTTCGCTTCCAATTTCAAGATAACCCTCTATAAAAGCATCTCTGAGCTTTTCCCAATTTTCAAATCCTGCCTTCAGCGCTTCAAAGTAAACGTGAACATCCACACCTTTTGCCTCGATTCTGCTGTCAATGAATGCAAGGCCAAAGTCCACGAAGTAGATCTTTCCACCGCTGAGGATCATGTTCATCGGTGTTATATCTCCATGGATTATATTCGCCGAGTGCAGTTTTGCAACAAGTCTTCCGATCTCTCTGCTGATCTCCTCGTTCATGCATTCTTTAACTGGAGTCCCGTAGATCCTCTCCATCACTATCGTGTCCTCTTCAACGTCTAAAATGATCGGAGTTGGCACTCCGATGCGTCTTGCCATTGATATTAGCTTCGCCTCCGCTCTCGTTCGCCTCGTTCTGAGCATTTCATCTATTTCCTTAAGCCTGTAACGCTTGGGTTTTCTCTTCTTCACAACGACTTCACCGATGCGGACTTCCGCCTCTCCTCCAAGGTAGATCACATAGAGAGTGAGCAAATCCGTTATATATAACCTCCCGAACTTTAAACATGGACTTCATCGAGAGATACGACGGCTCGGGACTGATGATCTCAGTGAAGAGAAAGATTGCTGAAGCAAAGGGAATTCAGAAAATCGAGATCTACGAAACAGAAAGCTTTGGAAAAATGCTTGTTATTGACGGAAAGATTCAGCTTACGGAATTCGATGAGCACTTCTATCACGAAATGCTCGTCCATGTCCCAATGAACAGCTGTAAAAGGGCAAAAAAGGTTCTTATCATCGGTGGAGGAGATGGAGGGGCACTGAGAGAAGTTCTAAAGCATGACATTGAAAGGGCGGTGCTTGTAGAGATCGATAGAAACGTTATAAACTTATGCAGAGAGCATTTGGGCATAGACTGTGGAGCATTTGAAGATCCGAGAGTGGAGATCGTGATCGAGGATGGAAGAAAGTTCCTTGAGCACTGCGAGAAGTTTGATGTGATCATAGTTGACAGCACCGACCCTGTTGGTGTCAGCGACCCTCTCTTTGGAAAAGACTTTTTCGAGCTGTGCGATGAAAAATGCACCGTTTTCTGCAGTCAAGCTCAATCACCCCTTATTCAGAAAAACTACTTCAGAAAATTGCTCGAAAACTCTTCACCGCTTAAAAATAGGGCTATGTTTCTGGCAACCATCCCCACTTACCCGATGGCTCTATGGAGCTTTATAATTGCAGGAGAATACGACTTCAGATTTATCCGAAGGAATTTCAGAAAGATAAAGGGAAAAACTAAACATTACAATCCAGAAGTGCACCTTTCAGCATTTATGCTTCCTGAATGGCTGAAAAAAGAGGTGGAAAATGCTTACTGAAGAAGAGGAGAGAATGCTCGAGGATGAAGAGAAAGGAGAGTGCATGAAGATCATAATCGCTCTTGCAAAAGTTTTCGATGCGGAAAGGCTCGTAAAAATCTCGTCCGCTCATATATCTGGAGTAAGCTACGACAACATAGGCGATGAAGGTCTTGAATGGCTTAGGAATCTAAAGGGAAAAGTAGCTGTGAGAACAACTCTTAACCCAGCGGGGATGGACTTGGAAAGATGGAAAGAGATGGGAATCGGAGAAGAGTTTTACAGAAAGCAAATGGAGATAATTGAGGTTTTTAAAAGGTTGGGAGTTGAGTTAACTCTAACTTGCACACCTTACTACATCCAGAAGCCAAAATTTGGTGAACATTTGGCTTGGGCGGAAAGTTCTGCAGTGGTTTATGCGAACTCTGTTATCGGGGCAAGGACAAACAGGGAGAGTGGAATAAGCGCGCTCGCTTCCGCAATTACAGGTAGAACACCCTACTATGGGCTTCACATCAAGGAGAACAGGGCACCCACCGTTCTTGTGAAGGCAAGAGGAGATCTTTCGATCGTTGGCTATAAAGCGGGTTTGGAGCTTCCCGGCGAAATACCTTATTTCATATTCGATAGAAGAGTATCATTCGATGAGTTAAAGCTTCTTTCAGCCTCGTTAGCTGCAAGCGGAAATATAGCAATGTTTCACGCTGAAGGAATAACCCCAGAATGGAGGGATTTTGAAAGGCCAAGAGAAAGTGTGGAGATAGACGGAGAAATTGAAAAGCATTGCGAAGCACAGCTTGTCGCAATTGGATGCCCGCACTGTTCCAAGGAAGAACTCAAGGAAATTCTGAAGCTTATTGCGGATAGAAAAGTGAAGAGAGAACTCTGGATTTTCACATCTCGGAAAGTTGCTGAAGAAAGCAGAGAGATAATAAGGAAGCTGGAAGAACTTGGGGCAAAGGTTTTCAAAGACACCTGCATGGTCGTTTCTCCCGCTACGGAGAAGTTTGAATGCGTCATGGTAAATTCTGGAAAAGCCCTGGAATACCTGCCAAAGAAGAGAAGACTTGAGGTATCCTTTGGAGACCTGAAGGCTTGTATAGAAACAGCTGTGAGCTGATCAGCGGTATTTTTGATATAGCTCTTTTCTCTTCGCTTCTAAGAGATCTTCAGGTTTTCCAAGGAATTCCGAAGTTGAACAAAGTTTTACACCCAACTCTTCTGCATAGCTGAAAAGACCTGAAATTTTTTCCCTCCACTTTAAATCTCTAAGCAGGTGATGGTCTAGAGCGACAGTTTCCGATACCTCCAAAATCTTTTTAATATTCTCAACAGCCTTATTGAAAGAGTCTCCAGAAAAACGGTAGCCAAGCATGTAGGTCATTGGACCATCGATGAAAACGATCCTCGGCTCCCTTTCGATTATAAAAGCGGTCTGGTCTTCATGAATTGGCCCTTCAACATCTGAGGAGAAGAGAAAACTCTCATTCCCTTCCGAAATAAAAATCTCGAGAACGAAGCCAAGCTTCTGATTTACCCCGTGAAATACGGGTTTAGAAAACTCGATTATTGTGTTTCCGAACTCATAGCTTTTTCCATCGCTAAATTCGAATTCTGCATTTATCTCCCTCAGCCTTTCGAGAAAATAATTTGCTCTTTCTGACTGGCTCCTGTTGATCTTTTCCTTGAAATGCTTCAAAAAAAGCCTTTTCCCTTTAAGAATTTCGACCTCATTCGGGTTATGGTGGTCGTAGTGGTAATGCGTTATCGCTATCGCGTCGCTCTTGCTAACGAAATCCCTGATCTCTTTCCATTTTTCGTTCATTCTCTCGATCTCGAGTCTGTGCGGGGGTAATCCATATCTCGAAGGCGCTAAGCTTACGCTCGGATCTATTGTCAAGGCTAAATCCTTTGTTTTAACAAAAGTTGCCATGCTTCTGACCCCCATCGAGTCGTAGGCGATTGGAATTATTTCCATGATCAAATTTCGGGAGGAGGCACTTATAACTTACCCACAGGTACATCTGAAGGAAAAACATTAAAAAGGCTGAAAATCTTTGTAATAATAATTAGAGACAGTTGCTTCTCTCCTCATGATAAAAAATTAATTAAAGTTAGCAAACTTTAAATACTGTCAAAAAAAAAGCTGTTTGGTGATATGAGATGTTGTCGGAGTTTATCCTGACGGAAGAGCAGAAAGCCATTAAAGACGCTGCAAGAGAGTTTGCAGAAAAAGAGTTTCCGAAGTATGCAGAGGAGTGCGATCGTGAAGAGAAATTCCCCTTTGAGTTATGGAAAAAAGCAGCGGAATTGGGCTTCATCGGAATGAACTTTCCTGAGGAATATGGAGGCCAAGGTGCGGGAATTCTCGACTCTTGCCTGGTTGTAGAAGAGTTTTGGAGGGTCGATGGTGGTCTGGGACAGATCCTTTCATCTCCATTTGGTTCAGAGCAGATTTTGATGTTTGGAACTGAGGAGCAGAAGAAGAAGTATCTCCCACCCCTTGCGAAGGGTAAGGCGATATGCTGTGCCTGTTATACCGAACCACAGGCTGGAAGTGATGTTGCAGGTATAAAGGCAAGAGCGGATAAGGTTGGAGATGAATACGTGATTAACGGAACGAAGATGTTCATAACAAACGGAACAATTGCAGATTACTACATTGTGCTGGCGAGAACAGATCCAAATCCCGCGAAGAGACACCACGGAATGAGCGTCTTCATTGTTGAAAAGGGTACACCCGGACTTGAAGCCAAGAAACTGCACAACAAGCTTGGAATTAGAGCAAGCGACACTGCGGAAGTTGTCTTCAAGAACGTTAGAGTTCCAAAGGAGAATTTAATCGGACAGGAAGGGCAGGGGTTCTATCAGACAATGTTGTTCTTCAATGTTACACGCATACCCGTTGCATTCCAAGCGGTAGGACTTGCGCAGGGTGCATTCGAGCTCGCCTTCAACTATGCGAAGAACAGAGAACTGTTTGAGCAGAAGCTGATCGACTTCCAAGTCACTCAAGACAAGCTTGCGAAGATGAGGGTGAAGCTCGAAGCTGCGAGACTTCTTGCCTATCAGGCTGCTTACTTCCAGGACAAGATGGGTATGCCAGATCCCGGGCTCACAGCAATGGCGAAGTATTACTGTGCCCATGCAGCAAACGAGATCGTGAATGAGGCTCTGCAAATCCATGGTGGATACGGCTATATGGGTGAGCAGGCAATTTCGAGAATGTATAGGGATGTGAGAATCCTTGAAATCTACGAGGGAACGAGAGAAGTGGAACTTGAGATCATAGCCAGATCGCTGATGGGCAAAGTTCCATCAAAGCTGAGCCTCATCAGAAAGCATCCACTCATGTAAATTTTTATCTTTTATTTTAGAGGTGATAGAAATGGAAGAAGTGTATATTGTAGATTTTCTCCGCTCCGCATTCTCCCGGTCTCGTCCAAAAGAGCCTGATAGGGACGCTTTCAATAAGATAGACATGCCAGCCGTTGCTGCCATGCTTGTGAGAGAAATGGTAAACAGGACAGGGATCGATCCAAGAGAAATCGGCGATCTCATAACCGGTTGCACGATGCAGATGGCTGAAAACTGGCTTTATGGCGGTAGGATAGTCCACTTACTAGCAGAACTACCAATTGAGGTGCCAGCTCAGGGGACTGAGAGAGTTTGCATCTCTGGAATGTCTGCAATGCATCAGTGCGCCATGGAAATTATGCTTGGCTACAGCGATATAACAATTGCCTGTGGAATTGAGCACATGACCCATCTGCCTATGCAAACAGATCTAAACCCGCATATGGGTATATCTCCGACTCTAATGCAAAGGTCGGACCTCATCGAGAAATACGATCTAATGACTGCGATGAGCATGGGTCTAACTGCAGAGAAGCTTTTTGAGAAGTGGAAGGATAAGCTTGGTTGGACTAAGAGAGATCTTGATGAATGGGCTGTTAGAAGCCATAAACTTGCTGCAGAAGCTTTGAAGAAGGGTTACTTCCTTAGTGGAGATGGCTATCCAACGAAAAGAAAGGGAGAAATTCTCCCAATTGAAGTTGAACAGGCTGATGGTAGTAGGAAGGTAATTGACACAGATCTCTCCATCAGGCCCGATACAAGCCTCGAGGCTGTCGAAAAGCTTCCACCCGCTTTTAAGCCTGGAGGTGTTATCACTGCGGGCAATTCATCACCTTTGAACGCTGGAGCGACAGCAATTATGCTAATGAGCAAGAAGAAAATGAAAGAATATGGCCTGGAACCAATGGCAAAGATAGTCTCCATGGGCTGGGCGGGTGTTGATCCGAGTGTGATGGGTGAAGGCCCTGTTCCAGCGACTCAGAAGGCTTTGAAACTTGCAAAGCTCGAAGTTAAGGACATAGACTACTGGGAGATCAATGAGGCATTCGCTGTCGTTCCGCTATTTGCAATAAAAATGCTCAAAATCGATCCCGAGAAGGTAAACATAAAGGGAGGAGCAATAGCAATCGGACATCCGCTTGCAGCAAGCGGAATAAGGCTCACTGGAACCTTGGCAAGAATCCTCACCCTTGAAGGTGCAAAATACGGAGTTGCAACCCTCTGCGGTGGCGGAGGGCAGGGAGGAACAACCATAATCGAAAATCCAAACGCTTAAACAATTTTATTTTTGTTTTAAAAAATTTTGATTTTAAAAATCAAACTCGGGGCCAAAGGCCATAATAGGCATTAAGGATCATTACGAGAATGAATGTTAGAAGGCCTGCAAGCATAACGGTTTTCGGGCTGATCTTCACTTTGGTCTTCTCCTCTTCAAAATACCTCATTATTCCCGCTGACGACATCAGTGGAGGCGTCTTATCTCTGACACGGGTGACCTTTGCCATGGCTTCTTCTTGACCTGTGAGTATATAAAACTGCTGTCAGATTCAAGTTGGTGAAATATTTAAACAATCACCCAAAGTCTATGCATGTTCCTCAATCTCATAAAAGATGCTATTCAGACTCTTGGAGAGTATGGAGAAGAGAGGTTTATAAAAGAAAGCGAGTATGCGGATCTAACGTCTACCGTCGCTTTTAAAATAGCTAAAGAGACTAGAAAAAGCCCTGAAGACGTTGCAGATGAAATTTTAACCAGAATAACTCCAACGGGCTACATCGGGAAAGTTGAAAGTGTAAATGGATACATAAATTTCTATGCAAATTATGAATTTTTGGAGGACACCATCGAGGCAATTCTGAACGATGAGAATTATGGAGCAATCCGCATGAAGGGTAAGGTGCTTATAGAGCATACATCCGCAAACCCGGATGGACCCCTGCACATCGGACACTTGCGCAATTCTGTTATCGGGGACACTCTGGCAAGGATCTTTAGAAAGGCGGGATTAGATGTCAGGACTCACTACTACATAAACGACATGGGAAGACAGATGGCAATAACTGTGCTTGGAATCGAAAATTTTGGTTTGAAGGATAAGAAGCCAGATCATGCAATTGCAGAAGCATACATTTCGGCAAACAGACTGCTTGAGAACAATCCGGAACTCGAAAAGAAGGTGGAGGACTTAATGCTTAAATACGAGAATCTTGACAAGGAGACGGAAAGGAAGTTTAGAGAAGCGATAGAAAAGGCTATGGCAGGAATAAGGGCGACTATGGAGAGAATTAACGTCTATCACGACGAATTTATCTGGGAAAGCGATTTTATTAGAAATGGCTACGTTGACAAGATCCTAAAGTCTCTTGAGTCAAGAGGTCTTATAAAGAAGAATGGCGCCTGGATCATGGAACTCGAAGGTTTCGAAAAAGAAGTTGTTTTGAGAAGGGAGAACGGTACCTCTCTTTATGTAACGAGAGATCTGGCCTACCACTTATGGAAGAGCGAGAATTTCGACAGAATGATAAATGTCTGGGGAGCGGATCACAAGCTATACGGGGCACAGCTTCTAAAGATCCTGGAGATCCTCGGAATCAAAAAGCCTGAAATTGTTTTCTTTGAATTCGTTTCACTTCCCGAGGGAAAAATGAGCACGAGAAAGGGGAAGTTCATCTCCGCGGATGAACTGATCGAGAAGGTTAAAGAGGAAGCCAAGAAGATCATTGCTAGCAGAGAGTTCTCCGCTGAGGAAGTTGAAAAAATATCTGAAGCGGTCGCAATAGGAGCGATAAGATTTGACTTTCTCAAGGTTGCTCCGGAGAAGCCAATGGTTTTCGATATGAGCAAGGCTCTAGATTTCGAGCGACAGACTGCAAGCTATATACAGTATACTTACTCGAGGGCGTGCAGTATTCTGAGAAAGAGCTATGAAGAACCAGAGTTCTCCCCGGAGTTATGCGAGAAAGTGGAAAGGGATCTTGTAATCATGCTCTCAAAACTGCCATTCTACGTCTACAGAGTCGTGAATGAGGTTAGACCAAACATATTTGCGGAATACATGCTCGCATTGGCATCGAAGTTCAATGAATTTTACCGGGATTACCCCGTTTTGAAGGCTGAAGATGAAGTGAGAAGAAACAGGATCGCTATTGTTTCTGCAGTTAGCAAGTGCCTTAAGATAGGCCTCGATCTAATGGGTATTCCAGCCCTTGAGAGGATGTGAATGCTCGAGATTGCAGACACGCTAATCGAATATCGTTTTATTGGCATCTTTCTTTTATCCCTGATCTCGAATTCAATTCCATTCGTTGGTTTACCCTATCTAAATTTCATCGTCCTGATGAGCCCATTTTTGAATCAGTTTGAGTTCGTCATCGTCGCAGTTCTTTCTGCACTGGGCGCCTCATTGGGAAAGGTGGTGGTCTACTTTCTCGGCAGGAGTATTCGCTTTACTCTGCCAGAAACAACAAAGGAAAATCTTTTCTTTTTCCAGAAGCTGTTCAGAAAATGGGGAATTTTTGCGATTTTCCTTTTCGCAGCATCACCGCTTCCCGATGACGTTCTCTACATACCACTCGGCATGGCACAATACAGGCTATATCACTACTTCTTGGCGGTATTCTGCGGCAAGCTGATCGTAACATCCTACACTCTGCTCGCCGGAAAGGTTGCAATGGAGTTTATCGACTCCTTCACTAATAGCTTTGAGCTCAGCTTCACGATTTTCTTCTTGGCGACCATAATATTCACGATCTTTATCATTAAATTCGACTGGAAGAAGTTCTTTGATAGAGCATGAAACCACTACCATTATATTCCCTCCGAAGAAATTAAAGCGGAATGCCAAACTACAACGTCGTGCTTCAGGCAGGCTGGATTGTTAAGAGAGCAAAAAGCGTTGAGGATGCGATCAACATAGCCATTGCAGAGGCCGGTAAAAAACTGAATCCAGACCTTGGATTCGTGAAAGTGGATGTTGGAGGCATAGAGTGTCCAAAATGCGGAGAGACATTTAAATCCGCCCTGCTTGTCTCCAAAACAGCACTGGTTGGTCTGGTCTTCGAGATGAAGGTGTTCAATGCGCAGAGCGAAGAACATGCGATCAGAATTGCAAGATCCGAGATCGGGAAAAGGATGCCGAATATTCCCCTCGAAGTCTTAGAGGTCGTCCAGATCGAGTAGAGATATGAGGCCGTGGGTTTTTTTAAACATTTCAGCGAGTTTGGATGGAAAAATTAGTAATGAAACAAGAAAACAGCTCAGGATATCCTGCAAGGAAGATCTGGAAAGAGTTGATCGACTACGCGCATCAGCTGATGCAATAATGGTTGGCATTGGCACAGTCTTGGCGGATAATCCGAAATTGAACGTCAAAAACAAAGACTTGAGAGAGAAAAGGCTTTGCGAGGGAAAGAGTGAGAATCCGTTAAAGATTATTGTGGACAGCAAGTGCAGAATTCCCGAAAATGCGGAGGTTTTTGATGGTGAAGTTATCGTTGCGGTTTCAAAGCTTGCTAAGAAGGAAGATATTGACAGAATTTCAAAAAAAGCCCGGGTTGTTGTCTTTGGTGAAGATAAGGTCGACTTAAAGGCTCTTCTTGAATTCCTGTACGAAAGGGGCGTTCGGAGACTGATGGTCGAGGGAGGGGGGACGCTGGTCTCTTCTCTGCTCAAAGAAGGATTGATTGATGAGATCTTCATTTACTATGGCCCAATGATCATCGGCGGATCGAATTCTCCAACAATTTGCGATGGCAGATCTTTCAGCCCGCCAATTAAAGTGGATATCTTATCAATTCAAAGACTCGGAGAAGGCATTTTGTTGCATCTAAAGGTTTTGTCAAACGATCATCGCAGCGAATGAGCAAAGCCCATGGGAAATTTTGAGAATAAACAGCAATGCAAAACTTTTTATCTTTTGAATAATCAAATTATGGACACCTTCATTTTTCTTGAAGCAAGTCTCGAAATTGTTCCGCCAGAGATCAGGAATCACCCCGCAGTGATCTCCGACGCGAAGAGGAGAAAGAAGAAGGTTTCAGAGATCCTGCTCGACGATTCAAAGCATCATTCCGCAATGGAAAGGCTGAAGTTTAGGGAAAAGAGAGGAAGACCCGATATCGTGCACCAGTGCCTTTTGCTTCTCCTTGACTCTCCGATGAGAAAGAATTTTGAAGTCTACGTTCACACTCTAAACGGTCTGATCATTAGGATCTCAAGCGAAACGAGATTGCCGAGGAACTACAACAGATTCATAGGGCTTATGGAGACTCTATTTAAGGAGAAGGTTATAAAAAGCGGGGATAAGAAGCTCATCGAAATCGTTGATCTGAGTCTCTCCGAGCTCGTTAAGGGTAAAGAAGTTGTTATTCTGAGTGAAAAGGGAGAGAAGTTTAGCCCAGAGGTTCTGCATGGCGAAATTGCTGTTTGCATCGGTGCATTCGCACATGGTGACTTTTTCAAAAGCACGCTTGATGCCTTGGGTGACTACAAAGCGGTTAGTCTTGGGAGGGAAAGCTATTCGAGTCTTTATGTAACGAGCAGGATCCTTTCAGAGTATGAGAGAATTCGAACTTCTTAAAATTGTGGAAGAACTCTTTGGAAGGGAAGATCTGGAAGTTCCGGCGGGGAAGCATGACTCCGCATTTCTACGCCATGGCCCGGAATATCTCGTTTTCACATGCGATACTGTCAACGAGGTAAGCGATTTTCCAAAGTTCATGAAACCTGAAGAATTTGGAAAGATGGCTGTCGCTGTTACGCTTTCAGATTTAGCTGGAAGCGGAGCAAAGCCTTTAGTTTTTCTGAGCTCGATCTCCATGAAGGATGCTGACAAAGAGCTTTTTAGAAGAATAATGCAGGGAATCAAGGAATGGGCGGATAAATTCGGCGTTAGGGTTGCTGGTGGAGACATAGACTTCTCCCCGATTCTCACGATCGCTGGCTTCGCTGTTGGAACCGCAAAAAGGGTAATGACAAGAGCGGGGGCAAAGCCGGGGGATAAGCTCTTCATAACTGATTCTCCTGGAAAAGCCCAGCTTTGTCTTGAAATGCTTGAAAGAGGCTTTAAGAGAGAAGATTTACCCTATGCAGAGAAACTTTACACTCCCGAACCGAGAATCGAAGAAGGTCTCGAGATAGCGAAATTTGCAAATGCCCTCACAGACATAAGCGATAGTCTTTCCATTTCCGCTCATCTTCTTTCGAAAGAGAGCGGAGTTAGGGTTTTGATCGATCCAGAAAAGCTTGACCTATCTCACCTGACAGAATTCGTCGGAAGAGAAAAAGCCCTGGAATTATTCCTCTATGGTGGCGGAGATTACGAACTTCTATTCACTGCAAAGGATAGCGAAATTGGGATAGAAATAGGTAGAATTGAAGATGGGAGCGGTGTCTTTTTTGGCAAAAAATCGTTGGAATTTCGTGGATATTCGCATTTTTAGCCAGATTCTTTCAGTCAAGGTAATTTCTAAAATGTATTTACTGTAAAAGAATTAAAGTTTACAAAGAAAATTTTATTTTTTATTTCATCGAACGGAAAATCAGGATGGAACGGGGGAGCGTACTATGGAAGAGGACATGCAAAAAATAATGGGGTTGCTTAGCAATGAGGAGTTTGTGAATAAGTTCAAAGAGGTGATTAGTACAAAGCAGAAGAGCGATGGAGGAGGAGACGCGAAAAAGTTTTTCGAAGCTATTATTAGACAGATTCCAAAGCCAGCAATCATTCTTTTCGTAAACAAAAACGGGATCATCGAATACATAAACGAGTACGCAGCAGAAATCTATGGAAACAGCGTAGCAGAGATGGTGGGAAAAAGACCTTCTGATCTTGTAAAGAACAAAATGGCAGGAGGAAAGACTTTTGTGGAAATGGCTCTTGAGCAGAAGACAAGAATTGAAGGAGTTGAAGCTGTGCTCGAGTTCAAGGGACAGCAGAAGCCAGTAATCGTTTCATGTGCTCCGGTTTATACTGATGGGGACTTTATTGGTATGACAGTTGTCCTCATAGACATCACAGAACAAAAGAGGAGAGAAGAAGAGGCAAGAAATGCACTGGAATTTGTCAAGCAGATGGTCTTAAACATGCCCGGCTATGTGGCTTTTGTTGGCAAGGAGGGTTTGATCAAATATGCAAACGTGAACCTTGCAAAACTTGCCGGCTTTGAGAAAGTTGAAGATGTGATAGGGAAGAAACCATCAGAAGTAGCAAAGATCCATCCAAGCTACAGAGACGCGGCAAGAATCTTTTTAAATGCCATAAAGAACAGGCAGAAGCTTGAAAATCTGCAGATGGTTTTGGTTACACCAAAAGGCGAGGAAATAGAGGTAATGGCAGATGTTTTTCCAGTTGTAGTCAATGGAGAGTTTGAAGGTTATGTGGAAATTTTCAGGGAGGACATCATTTCCAGAGTCCCAATTCCTGCCTTCGTCATAGATTCAGATCACAAGGTTCTTTACTGGAACAAAGCTTGTGAGATGTTTACAGGTGTTAAAGCGGGCGATGCTGTTGGAACAGAAAAAGCTTGGATGGCTTTCTACAAGGAAAAGAGACCAAT
>JASKJN010000028.1 GCA_030153385.1 Archaeoglobaceae archaeon | reverse complement strand
GTAGACTTTTTCAACAAGCTTCTGGAGCGCAAGTTCGAGAGCAACTCCTCCGCAAGTGCCATCCGCATCCCAGTGATGTCTTATTATTATCGGTCTCGATTTGTAAATCGCCTTTTTCAGTTCTCTGGCCACTGCGAGCATATCATCTTTAAGCCTCTCCAATACATCGCTCTCTATTAGAAATCCCTTGAAATCTGGCTCGCATGCCTTCTCGATTTCAGCTTCAATTTTCTTCCTTATCTCATGTGCTTCTTCGCCCAAGATCTTCTCAACTTCAAGCGCATCAATGCCGTTCCTCCTTACTGTCCCAATAACCTCGAGCGCATCATCGAGGTCCGCATCGAAATCATCGAAAACAGTGCAGTTAACACTCCCAGAGCCGTCGACGATCGTGAATGTCTTCGCAATCGCACTTTCTTTGGAATGCGTTACAATTCCCCTAACCTTGACCATCCTGCCCAAGAACTTTGAAACTTCGGAGATCGGGATTACTTCGAGTTCTTTCGAAACCTCAACGATCGCGTAGTTCTGCGGTTCAGCTAAGGCTAAATCGATTTCTCCGCTTACGCTTATGTTCGTGATCTTTACAACAACCTCATCACCTTCACGAAGATTTTGAGCGAACTTTTTTGGGATCAGACCTTTAAGCCTTCTGTTTAAGCTTACAAAAGCCCCTATATCGGTGATTGATGAAACCAAACCAACGTATAATCTTCCAATTTTTAGGTCTTCAATTCCACAGCTGTTCCTAATTCTAAAGGCGTGAGGTTTCTTCCTGCACTCAAAGCACAACTCCTGATCCGTTTCCCTTCCACAGATCTGACACCTTTTAACCTTACCTTTTCCTCCACAGGTTTTACAGACTTCCACGATCCTAATTTTTCCCTTTCCCCCACAAACACCGCATATTCCCTTCATGAATAGCCTGATCTGCTCTTCTGATAAACTCACAACTTTCGGATCGAAGCTTTTAGCCTTTCCTGTACCATTACAGGTCTCGCAAAGCCTTTCAATTTCAATGAAACCTTTTCCTCCGCACTTCTTACAGTTCATAAGCGAAGTGGAATCAAGTTAATAAAAATATTCTGATAGCAGAGATAATGAAGGCAAAGAGAATTGCAAAAAAGCTGAGCTTTTTAAAGAGTCTAATAGCCTTTAGAACGTCTTCATCTGTTGCATCCCTTCCGGAAAGCGAGTAATATCCAGGCTTCTCAAGCTTTACTCCAAGAACATATGACATTGCGGAAATTGTGCAACCATTCAGCTTAACCTTGTTCCTGAGCCCATAAAAGAATGCTCCACGTCTGAAAAATTCGAAGAATATTAAGGCAATTCTCTCGGGAATGTAGTTGGAAACATCGTCAAGCCGTGCGGAAAATTTACCGAAGAATTCATATTTTCCCCGATAACCGATCATCGAGTCGCATAAATTAATTGCTCTGTAAACTACCGCCCCTGCGATGCCGAAAAGGGAGAAGTAGAACAGGGGTGAGAAGACTCCATCGACATAGTTCTCCGCAGTGGACTCGATCACCGCAGACCTGAGCTGTGGACCATTCAGCTTCGTCGTATCTCTGCTCACGATCTTCTGAACCTCTTTGGGGTCAAAATTCGTTTTTAAGCATTTTTCAGCGTGCTCTATCATACTTTTTATCGAGATCGATGAGAAAAGGAGATAGAGATGCCAAGCAAAAAGAAGAGGCCGGGGGAGAGGGATAATGGTTAGAAGAAAGGCAAAACCGAGAACCGTAATGACTGTTATGAAGCCGTAGAGAAACTGAACCACATTGTGTCTTTTTTCCACTGCAGAGAAGAATCTCTTGAAAACTTCGACGATCTTAGCGAACCAGTTCACTGGATGGATCGAAAGGGGGGGCTCTGCGAAAATTAGGTCTAAAGAGACAGCTAAAACCAGAATTAAAAGTTCCAGAGCTGTTTCTGCCATCAGACTTTGATCCGATCGGGGTTAAAGCCCTTCTTCACCAGCAATTCCTTAACCTTGGCTACATGATTGCCCTGAAGCTCGATCACGCCGTTCTTTATCGTCCCACCGCAGGCAAGCTTAGATTTCAAAAACTTCGCAAGCTCTTCGAGATTTATCTCGCTCCCGTCAAGGCCTTCGATCGTCGTGACTTCCTTACCGTACCTCCTTTTCCCCACCTTTATAAGTATGTACTGTTGCTCTTTTGCTACCTCCTCGCAGATGCAGAGGTCTTTTGGTAATCCACATTTAGAGCATATCTCCGACATTTCACCCTCCTTTTTATTAAGACTTGGATGATTTGAATTTTAAAACTTTCGGTTGAAAGCTGGACAAAACCAAAGATTATATTCCCAGATCTCCCTCATATCACATGCCCTACAGAGATCTCAGAGAGTTCATCGACAGACTTGAGGGTTCGAATGAGCTTGCAAGGATCGGTTTTGAGGTCAGTCCAGAACTTGAAATCACGGAGATCACAGACAGAGTCGTAAAGAGTGGTGGAAAAGCATTGTTATTCGAAAAACCCAAAGGTTATTCCATTCCCGTGCTCACAAATGCTTTTGGAACTGAGAAGAGAATGCTAATGGCTCTTGAAATGAAAAGCTTTGAGGAAGTTAAAGATAGGATTTTCTCGTTAATAAGAAATCCTCCATCTTCGTTGCTTGATGCAGTGAGAAGTATTGACAAGATAAAGGAGCTCATGGCAGTGGCGCCGAAGAAGACAGGTAATGCTCCATGCATGGAAAAAAGAGCTGATAGCCTCGATAAGTTTCCGATCCTCAAATGCTGGCCTAAGGATGCGGGTAAATTCATAACTCTGCCCATTGTCATAACAAAGGATCCACAAACCGAAGAACTCAATGCGGGAGTTTACAGAATGCAGGTTTTTGATGGAAGAACAACTGGCATGCACTGGCAGATCCACAAGCATGGTGCGGAACACCTGAGGAAGTGCAAGGAGCTTGGAAAAGATAGACTAGAAGTTGCGGTTGCGATCGGCGTGGATCCAGCTGTGCTTTATTCCGCAACCGCACCTTTGCCAGAGGGGATAAGCGAATTCGCTTTTGCGGGTTTTTTGAGAGGAAAAAGAGTTGAACTAACAGAATGCGAAACAGTGGATTTAGAGGTTCCCGCAACCGCTGAAATCGTTCTTGAGGGATATGTGAAGGTTGATGAGCTACGCATAGAAGGGCCCTTCGGCGACCACACTGGCTACTACACTCCTCCCGAGCCCTATCCAGTTTTTCACATAACCAATATAACCCACAGAGAAGACCCGATCTACCATGCTACTGTAGTTGGAAAACCGCCAATGGAGGATGCATGGCTCGGAAAGGCAGCAGAGAGAATATTTCTTCCAATAATACAACTTTTAAATCCAGAGATCGTCGATCTAAACCTTCCCTTCGAAGCGGGATTTCACAATCTTGCAATAGTCTCGATCAACAAGAGGTATCCGGGACAGGCGAAGAAAGTCATGTTCTCGCTCTGGGGGACTGGAATGCTCTCTTTAACGAAGATCGTTATCGTTGTTGACAGCGATGTCAACGTGCATAATCTAAGCGAGGTCATCTGGGCGGTGACTACGAGGTTTGATCCAGCCAGAGACGTTGTGCTACTTCCTCCATCGCCGACTGACGCTCTGGATCACTCCGCCTATATTCCTAACCTTGCGGGAAAGCTCGGAATCGACGCAACAAAGAAGTTGAGGGAAGAAGGATACCAAAGGGAATGGGCAGAGGTTGTGGAGATGTCAAGAGAGGTGAAGGAGAGAATTGACAGAATCTGGGGGGAGATAAGCAGATCTCTATGAGCGTTGTAGCCTTAAGCAAAAAACTTTTTGCTTTGCCAAATGCAAGAATTCTGTCCGTGATATACTTAATAGATGCCATATTTTCCTTTTTGCTCGATCAAAAAGCCCTAATATTCCTTCTAATTATTACTGCAACCATTCTTTGCTCGATCAAGTTGTTGTCGCTCAGATTCAACCTCAGAAGAGTTCTGTTTCTCTCTATCCTTGTATCGGCACTGGGCAACTTATCCTTTATTATTTCTGGCAGTTTTTCAGGCTCTTTCTTCCTTCTTCTTGCGGTTATGTACTTTTGTTCCGAAAAAGGGTTCCTACCTTCAGCTTTTGCATCCGCCATTCCATTCTTGATCCTCGAACCAAACTACTATGCGATGCTTTTTCTCTGTGCGGTTTTATTTTTCATATATCTGCGAATTCTCAGTGTTAGAATAAAGAATTCGACGCTTAGAGAATTTGTTGAAAACTTTGTAAAATTCTGGCTGACAAATAATCCCGAATATGCGGAAAAAATTCTGATCAAGAACTCTGAAATCTTCAAGGGTAGGGTGAGATGTCTGAGGATGAATGAATTCAAGCTGATCTCTTCGGATTTTCATCCAGGTCCGTTCAGAAATGTTGGAGGGGCACAACTTGTGAATTTTTTGGAGCTTCCGAATTCAGCTTATCTTCACTCCCCAACCCACCACGAGAGAGATCCAGTTTCCGAAGAGGATTTAAAAAAGATCTGCAAGGCTTTAAACTGTGATGGTGTCGAAATATTACCAATGGAGCCTTTTGAACTCGAAAGCAGAAACTTTAAAGTATTTTGTTTTCCATTCGATAAAATAAAGCTAATATTCGTGAGCGGAAAGAGTAGAATTGACGACTTTGTAATAGATTCAGAAAACTTCGTTGTGGACTGCCATAATGCGAACTTCTATGGCGATTTGAATTCTGAGGAGATCGAGGAGATTCGAGATCTCGTCGAAAAGGCTGAAAAAATGGATTCGGAGAAAGTATCCATGGTAGAGGGTTCTTTTATAAAGCTGAATGTATCGAGCGAGAGCATTTGCAACTACATTTCTGCGATTCTCCTCGATTACGGGTTTGAAAAATTTGCGATAGTGATTTTTGACTCGAACAACATCGATCTTTCCTTCAGAAAGCTTGTAGAGAAGAGATTTGCAGAGTTGGGCTTTAAGGCGATTGTGTGTTCCACAGACAACCATTCAAAGACCGGAATTAGAGTCAGAGAGTCTTATAAACCAGCTGGGGTCTGTAAGGAGGACTACGAGTTCTTGGATCTTTTACTTGAAAATGCGAAGAAGGCGAGGTTTGAAAGGGTCTATTTTTGTTATTCTGAATCGACCGCTGAAGTCAGGGTTCTTGGGAATGTCATAAAGGAAATAGAGGACATAGCTGGGAGCAGTGGAAGATACATATTCCTATTTTTTATTTTTATAATTTTAGGCTTTATTTTAAGTGTTGTCTCGAAAGCTATATAGTCAAGGAAGCAAAATTAATTCGGGTGATGATTGTGGAGGAGTTGAGAGAACTCATCAGGGAAGATTACTACATGATAAATGCAGAAGAGACAATTTCAAAGCTGTTTCCATTGATCGAGAAGCTCGGGAAGGACAGAGCACATGCAATACTTGTTGAGGAGAACGGGAAGATCTTGGGTGTTGTCAGAGAGAAAGATCTGATAAGGGGAAGAGTTTTGCAGAATCCTCATGAAACAAAGGTGAGATCCATGCTCGTGAGGACTGGAGTCATTCCGGTATCAGAGCTAACAGTAGAGAGGGTTGCAAGAAGGTTCGTGGAAGATATGACTCCTTTTGTGATCGTATCTGAGGATAGCAAATATGGAGCGATATATATAAATGATTTCATCAAATTTATAAAAGACAGATTTAAGGGTATTAAAGTGAGAGACCTGATGAATGAAGAATTTATAACAGTCAAAAGATTTGATACTGTTGCAAAAGCTCTCTCTCTGATGAAAAAGAATGGAGTTGACAGAGTAATCGTTGTGGATGAGAAAGGTAAAGTGATAGGCGTTCTTACGGGAAAAGATGTTATAGACAGAGTTGTAGTTCCAAGAAAAAGAGCAAGATTCGGAGACTTCAGTGGAGAAAAGGAGAAATCACTCTCAATAATGGTTGAAAGCATAATGAGCGCTCCACCAATATGTGCGAAGCCAAATGATAGTGTTTCTGAAGTTATCGATTTAATGGCAGAGAACAGAATTTCAAGCATAGTGGTTGAGAGAGATAGCATCCCTGAGGGCATTTTGATGAAAAGAGACATTTTAGAGTTTTTACTGAAATCTGAAGAGAAGAAAGAGCTGAGCATTCAGTTCGTGGTTCAGAACATAGCTCCAGACGAATTTGAAAGAGACGAGATAATCAAGGATATCGAAAGGTTTATGCGGAAATATAAGGAATTCCTTGGCGAAACGCACGTTTATATATACCTGAAAAAGCAGAGAGTCCACTTCAGGGGGCTTCCACTGGTTAATGCGAAGATAAAAATTTGGAGTTCAAAAGGGCTATTTATTGCAAGCGGAGAGAGCTGGGGAATCGAGTTTGCCATTCACGTTGCCTTAGAGAAGCTTGAGCGGGAAGTCCAAAAGGAAAAGGAGCTGATTGAAGAAGAAAAGCTCGAAAAAGCCGTTTACGAGTTTTTAGAATGATCAAGCCTTATTTTTATACTTTCTGCGTGATACTTCAGGCCTTCTGCTTCTGCGAGTTTAACAACGGCATTTCCGATCCTTTTTAGCGTTTCTGCGCTCAGCTGCTGGAATGTAATAGACTTCATAAAGGTTTCAACTGTTAGCCCGCTGTAGAACTTTGCATAGCCTGATGTGGGGAGCACATGGTTAGTGCCTGATGCGTAATCGCCCATTGCAACGCCAGAGAGATCACCGATGAATACACTGCCGGCATTTTTTACCTTGGCGAGATATTTTTCTGCATTTCTGCAGAAGATCGACAGATGCTCGGGGGCAAAGTCATTTGAGATCTTAATCGCTTCATCCAAGTCTCTCACGAGTTCCAAAACAAAATTCGGCTCCTTAATTTTTTCATAAACGATCCTTTTCACCTCATTTGCTATTCTTTCAGAAGTCGTCAGAACGACAGCGATTGCCAGTGGATCGTGTTCCAATTGAGCCAGGCAGTCGTAGGCTATGAATTCTGCATTTGCTGAGTCATCTGCGATCACGAGAATCTCTGAAGGGCCGGCGGGCATATCGATTGCAACATCTTTAGCAACAAGCAGTTTCGCTGCGGTAACGTAAGCGTTCCCCGGACCAACGATCTTCTGAACCTTCCGCACCGTTTGAGTTCCGTAAGCCATTGCTGCGATGGCCTGAGCTCCACCTACGCAGTAGATCTCATCAAATCCAGCCATGTCGCATGCTACAAGCGTTAGAGGATTCACGCTCCCCTCGGAATTTGGCGGAGTGCAGGCAATTAGCTTCTCCACTCCCGCGATCTTCGCGGGAATACCTGTCATCAGCGCAGTAGAGGGATAGCTCGCTCTCCCACCTGGAATATAAGCCCCCACTGTCTCTATGGGAGTGTAAATTTTTCCCATCAGGCAGTCCTCAAACTGTATCTTTGTCTCTCTCTCGACACTCGTGAGCATGTGAAACCGCTCGATATTCTCCTTAGCGATTTCGAGGGCATCGATCAGTTCATCATCCACATTCTCGTATGCCTGATCGATTTCCCTCTTTTTTACTCTAAGCCTCTTAAGCTCGACGTTGTCAAAGATTTTCTCATACTTTAGCACCGCCTTATCACCGTTTTCTCGCACGTCCTCGACGATTGGTCTGACCTTCTCTATGAACTCTCCAAAATCGATCTTCTTTCTCAAATTACCCAGATCCATAGCTCCCCCTCAGGATGGTAAAGAATTTCTCAATTGAGCCATATTTAAGAACGATCCTCATATATAAGTCCTCCAAAACTCTGCTCGATGCACCCCACACGAGTTCACGGGCACATTCAAAACCTGGGCCCCAGTCCATGATCCTTCGAGACTTCAAAACCTTCTCAAGGCTGTCGATCAAGACCTTGCTTACTTCTCTTCCATCCGGTTTGAATTCTCTTTCATCTGTAACCCCCACTAATGGACTTAAAGAAATGTTGTATTCCCGAACCTCCTGGGACTTTAAAAAGCCTATGATCTCGATCTTTCTCTTATCAACACCAAGTTCTTCTTCAAACTCTCTCAATGCTGTGTCCACTATCTCCTCTCCTTTCTCTCTCATTCCTCCAGGAAAGGCAACGTGCCCCGCGCTTCTTGTAAGATTCTCTCCCCTCTTTATCATCACGATCTTAGGCTCTCTACAGTCCAAAATGGGAACCAATACCGCAGCCATCACTTCTCCATCCAATTCAGGACTGAGGATCTCTTTCAGCATTTTTTTGAGCACGTTTCACGTCTGAGCAAGAATATATAAGACTTTAGACACCACATACTCATTTTTAAGCGGACAGATCACTTAGAAACAGATTTATATCCAGCGAGCAAATTCCAGCAAAGATGGCCCGGATGGGGTAGCGGCTATCCTCTGGGACTGTGGATCCCAGGAGGCGGGTTCGAATCCCGCTCCGGGCCCTGTTCTATTCCCCTTTAATGCTCTTACTTTTCCAAGCAGAATAATGAGTCCGAGTATATTTAATTTTAAACTACTTTGCTTCAAGAAATTCTTTCGTAGGAAAACATGAGCCACAAAAGCCACATCCGGCTTTTGTTTTTCTTGGATCAAGCCCAAATTCTTTAACAGCGTTTTTCCATGCTTCGTATATTTCTAAGGCATCTTCAGTGTTTGGAGGAGGTATTTTTTCAAATTCCGCACCAAATAGAGGCCGATATGGTTTTGGAAGGGGTATGGCTCCATTCTCCGCAATCGCATTTATTCCTTTTATTGTATCTTCTTTTGGCTCAAGTCCGATTATGAGCCAAGATTCAACTTGGTTCTCTCCAAAAATCTTAATAGCTTTTTTAAAAGCTTCAAAATATTTTTCTATGGGGTAAACGGCATTTTTTCCAGGAATAACTTCTTTTCTGGCTTTCTCGCTGTATACTTCCAAGTTAAACGAAATCTCATCCAATCCAGCAGAATAAAGTTTCTCCATGCTTTCTGCAGAAATTGGGGTGATTTCGATGCCAATAGGTATGTCTGCAATCTCTTTTATTTCTTTAATAACTCTAGAATAGATTTCAACTGCGGTTCTCTCGTTAATCGTTCCCGAATTTATGCTGAAGTTTCTGGGTTTGATCTCTCCTGTTTCTCCATCAGGGCTCCTCCAAGTCCTTAGTTCTGGATTTTCGAGAACGTTTCTGACAGCTTTCGATATCTCTTCAGGAGTTCGAGATACATTGGCTCCTCCAACATCGATAATACAGAATTTGCAACCTTTATTCTGCTCTCTGAACAGGCATTTGTTTGTGATCATCGTGGCGAGTGTGAAGATACCGTGTAGTTGAACGGTATCACCCAATTCAGTTTTATGCCATTCAGGTTCTGGAAGAAGGGTTCTGCAGATCCTCTCATCCTTTTTGAATATCCAAATCTTGCCATCCTCCTTTTTTAGCTCAAAAGGTGATCTCTCAAGAAATGGTTGAAGAACACCTACATTTGCAAATGTCTCCTCTCCGTTAAACCGCAATACAATCGTCTTTCCACTTCCAGCAACTCCTGCCCTTGATCTTCCTTTCGGATATTTCTTTGGAACAAGAAAACTTAATTCCTCCGATACTCTTATTCCGTAGCAGAGCAATTCAGTTTTTAACTTTGCAAGTTCGAATTTTCCCATACGCGTAATTCTTCCTCAAATCTGATATTTGAACTTTCCTATTTTTGCCAATCATATTTCCTTTTCAGGAAAATTCTTTGGAAAATTTATACACCCCTCCTACTCAAATTCTAAAACCCGAGCAATCCAGTTTTCAGCGTGAAAATAGGGTTGATTTCGAGGAGATCTTTCCCTGGAACCCGAGTTATGGGATAGTAGTCAGAAAAGAGCTTTTAAATGATAAATTTGAGGAACTTAAAAATTTCCTGCTAAAGCATGAATGGCCTTACAATTTTTAAGGACGAATCCGGGAAATGCTGGAAAGCTTTTGGAGCGTATGAAGATGCTCGATTACAAAAAAATAAAGAGAGTAATTTCATTAACCCCAAAATGCCGTGCATCCAGAGGAACAGCACTATAAAATTTGCTCGCCATAACATCAACCATTTACACCATATGATGTGTAAATCAAAAATGCTTAAAAATTTCCCAACACAGCTTGGCTATGCAGCTTAGGTACAGTCTCGACGACAAGCCACCGATCAAAGAAATGGTAACGGTAAACCTGCAGTGGTTGGCAGTTATAGCTCCAATTCTGATCATTGGTGGCAGGCTGGTTGCGGATCTGCAATATGAGGAAAGCTTGAGCAAAACGATCTATTTGCAGAAGGTCTTCTTCATCTCTGGCCTAGCTCTTCTGCTTCAGCTCTTCTTAGGTCATCGCTTACCCCTTGTAGTTGGCCCATCTGCTGTTCTAATGGTTGGAATTTATGCGAGCCTTGAAAGTGGATTTGAGGCTATTTATACTGCGATCGCTGTTTGTGGTGCAATTCTTTTCATTTTTGCAGCTACCGGAAAGCTTAATCTGCTGAGAAGGTTCTTTACAGAAAACATCGTGGCAGTTATCCTTCTGCTCGTAGCTCTAACTCTCACACCAGCCATAATCGAACTGCTTACCTTCAAGAATGCATTCTACAACCTGATTTTTTCGATCGCTTTTTTAATCACTCTTTTCTCAGCTGGGAGAAGGCTGAAGGGCTTCTGGAATACAAGCCTGATCATATGGGGAATCATTTTTGGCTCCGTAGCTTATCTGATGATCTTCCCAGCGCAGATCGAGCTTTATAGCCTCGAAATTTCAAGCTTCTTTTCTGATCTCAACTTAAGACCAGTTTTTCGAATCGAAGTCATCGTAGCATTTCTTATCTGCTTTTTGGCATTAGCCATAAACGATCTGAGCTCGATATACTCGGTGGGAGAGATTTTAAAGGCTGAGCAGATAGATAGAAGGGTGACTTGCGGGGTCTCCTTGACAGGGCTTTCAAATCTTCTCTCAGGCCTTTTTGGAGTTGTTGGCACCGTTAACTACACTCTCAGCCCCGGAATGATATCCGCAACAAGCTGTGCCTCCCGATACCCACTTGCTTTGGCGGCATCAGCTTTAATCGTAATTGCTTTCATTCCTGCTGTTATATCTCTTTTTGGATCCATCCCTTCTGCCATTATTGGAAGCGTTTTCATCTACATACTGTGCTCCCAAATTGGTGTTGCAGTATCGATGGTAAAATCTCAGAAAAGCGGCGCAGTTATCGGATTTCCGATTCTCCTGGCTGTGATAATTGCATTTCTACCAGAAGAAGTCTTATCCTCATTTCCCGAAGTTCTGAGACCTATACTCGGAAACAGCTTTGTAATGGGTGTCATTACTGCAATGATCTTGGAGCACGTTGTTTTCAGGAACTATGAGAGTCCTTAAGCCCTTCGATCCGTGGAAGTCGGAGCTCTGCACGTGCGGTTTCAAGCTATCTTTTAATCCATATACTGGCTGTGCTCATCGCTGCGATTACTGCTACGCAACCTATATTCCAAGATTCTGGGAAGTTAGAGAGAAGAAAGAGCTTTTCCGCAACCTTGAAAAAGATCTCAAAGAGCTTTCTGGCGACGAAATTATTTCGATGTCGAACAGCTCAGATCCTTACCCGCCAATGGAGAAGGAGAAAGAAATAACGAGAAATTGTCTCAAACTCTTCAAAGATTACGATGTTAAGCTCATTGTCGTGACAAAAAGCGATATCGTTGTTCGTGACCTCGACATACTTTCAGAGATGAAAGCTGCTGTCAGCATGACCATTACGGGATGCGATCTGCTTGAAAAATTCGCGCCTGCGACAGAGAAAAGAATTTTGGCCTTTAAAAAGGTCTCAGAAGCCATGCCAGCAGTGCTGAGATTTGATCCGATAGTTCCCTATCTAAACGAGGACAGACTTGACATAATCGAAGCCTGCGAGCCAGAGCATGTTGTGACATCCACTCTAAAGCTGAGAAGAGACTCTTTTAAAAGAATTGCCAAAACCGCCCCATGGCTTGCGGAGAAGCTTGGAAGACTTTATTTTGAAGAAGGTGAAAGGATCGGTTCTTACTGGTACCTCAGCAAGGAAAGAAGGTTTAGCATGCTTAAAAAGGTTGAAGAATTCTGCAACTCTCTCAGCATTTCATGTGCATTCTGCAGAGAAGGCTTTTATTTCAAAGCTGAGAGCTGTGATGGAAGACATCTGCTCTGATTTTGTTTACTGCCTTGCACTGAGCTACGAGTTGAAGTTTCGAGCTTTACGCTTTGGATATCAAATTTCTTGCAGTCTGGAGAAGGAAAAGATATGAAAAGATTCGATTTTTATGACCCGCGAAGTTTTGATAGCATGACAGGGTCAAATAAATGATAAGTCAAAAATTATTAAATTTTTAACTTAGAAGCTTTAGCAGTACAGCCTTCTGCATGTGCAATCTGTTTTCCGCCTGATCGTAGATAACCGAGTTATCGCTTTCGATCACATCATCTGTTATCTCCTCTCCCCTGTGCACGGGCATGCAGTGCATCACGATTGCATCTTTCTTTGCATGATCTAAAAGCTCTCTAGAGATCTCATATCCTCTGAAAGCCTTCAATCTCGATTCTTTCTCAGCTTCCTGCCCCATGGATACCCAGACATCAGTATAAAGAACGTCCGCATTCTCAACAGCCTTCTTAGGATCCCTCTCCAAAACGATTTTTCCACCAAGCTGAAGTGCTCTTGATAGCAAAGAAGGCTCATAGCCTTTCGGGCATGAGACGACCATTTCGAATCCAAGAATTGCAGAAAGCAAAATCAAGGAATTGCAGACGTTGTTTCCATCTCCAAGCCATACTATTCTCGCATTTAGCCCCTTATATTCGTAAATCGTGAGAAGGTCAGCGAGAACCTGACAGGGATGTTCAATATTACTCAAACCGTTTATCACGGGTATTGAGGCGAATTTTGCCAGCTCTTCAACTGTTTCATGTTTTTTTGCCCTTATCATAATACCGTGGACATATCTGCTAAGAACTCTTGCGGTGTCTTTGATCGGTTCTCCTCTGCCAAGTTGAAGGTCGTACCAGTTTAGGTAGAGAGCATTACCGCCAAGCTCAAGCATTGCGACCTCGAATGAGATTCTCGTTCTGGTTGAGGGGAGTTCGAATAGCATTGCAAGTGTTTTGTTTTTCAGCTTCTCATCAAAAATTCCTCTTTTTCTGTTCTCCTTTAGTTTTTCTGCAGTCCTAAGCAATTCCAAGATCTCTTCTCTGCTCAGATCCGCGATGGAGATGAGATGTCTCATAGCTTGAATTACTCAATGGATAATTAAGCTTTCTGAATTTTTATACTCAAAACTCCAATTGTCATATGAATGTAGTGCCCCCGCCGGGAATTGAACCCGGGTCTAGGAGTCCGCAGCCCCTAAGGATATCCGCTACCCCACGGGGGCTTTTGTTCGTTTTCATCTGAAGATAAATAGCTTACCTCCCAACTTGGCTCAAAAATTTCATATACTTCCTGTCAAACTAATCCATAATGCTCTGGACAGAGAAGTATCGACCGAAAACACTGAATGAGGTTGTTGCAAGCAAAGAGGTTATTTCTAAAGTTTTAGATTGGGCCAAAAAATGGCAGAATGGACCTTGGAAGCCCTTGCTATTAGCAGGCCCACCAGGAATTGGAAAGACTTCCCTAGCCATAGCCCTCGCTAACACGATGAAATGGGAATTCGTTGAAATGAACGCAAGCGATCAGAGAAATTGGCAGATAATAAACAAAATAGTTGGATTGGGCGCCTTTAATGAGACAATAAGTGACGAGGGCGAATTTCTTTCATCAAAATCCGGGAAATTAAAGCTAATAGTTCTCGACGAGGTCGACAACATTCACAAAAAAGAGGATGTCGGCGGAGAGAGTGCATTGATCAAAATAATAAAGAGAAAACCAAGACAACCATTAATTCTTATAGCAAACGAGCCCTACCAGCTTTCTCCTGAGCTTAGAAAGCTATGCGAGTTTATAGAATTAAAAAGGCTGACAAAAACGCAGATAGTAAAGGTCCTTCAGGAGATATGCAAAAAGGAAGGAATTAAATGCGAGAAAGATGTGCTTGAGGAGATCGCAGAGAACGCGGGTGGAGATCTCAGGGCAGCGATAAACGATTTGCAGGCAATTGCAGAGGGAAAGAGTGAGATCACTGCAGAGGATCTTGTTGTCAGCAAGAGAACACAAGAGATGGATGTCTTCAAATTGCTTCAGAAGATATTCAAGACGAATTATTCCGCCTACGCGGACGCTCTTCTTCTCGATGAGTCACCAGAAGACCTGATACAGTGGGTTGAAGAGAATATCTCGCTTGAATATTCCGGAGAAGATCTTTTTAAGGGATACTTGGCTCTCTCAAGAGCGGATCTTTTCATCGGAAGAGTAAAGAGGAGGCAGTTTTACCGTCTCTGGAAATATGCAACCTATTTGATGACAAACGGAGTCCAGCAGATGAGAAAAGAGACTAAGCCAGGATTTACGAAATACAGGCGCCCGCAAACCTGGCAGTTCCTTTTTCAGACAAAGCAGAAAAGGGAGCTTAGGGATGGAATACTTCAGAAGATTTCAACCTATTCCCACCTCTCAACGAGAAAGGCGAAGTTTGAGATGCTTCCGATTCTAACGCTCTTGCTGAAAAATCTTGAGATCGAAAAATCGGCAAAGATTGCGGTTTTCTATCAGTTAACGAGAGAGGAGTTGGAGTTTCTTGTAGGAGATAGGGCGGAGGAGATTGTAGAATTCATCGAAGAGAACAGATTGCACAGAGTTGACGAAAGCTGGATCTCTGCAGAAGCTTCTGAAAGACTCAAATTTGTTGAAAAAGAAGAAAAAGTAGAGGAGAGCAGACCAAAGGAAAAGAAAGTAAAGGATTTAACTCTTGACAGCTTCTTCTCCTAATATGGATTTCAAACTCGAAGACGTGATAAAGCTACCGGATAAAGGAATTGCGGACGAGATAGTGGAAGAGATTTCAGAGAAGACGGGAAAAAGTCATCAAGAAGTTTTCTCGATGATCAGCGAGAAGCAGGAGAGGATGAACAATCTTGTGAGCTTCGAAGTCGTCGCATTGATCGTTGCCAAGGAGGTTGGAATAGACATTTCAAAGTATCTAGCGGTTTTGGAAGAGAGAATTTTCAATGAAACTGCTTAAAGACGCCATTGCAATAGGTAAAAAAGCGGTAATCGCAGACTTGCACTTCGGTCTTGTTCCGTTTTATGACAAAGAACTTTTAGAGAAAGTTTTGAGACTCGCAGAAAGATTCGAGACGCTCATAATAGCTGGAGATCTAAAGCATCTTAGAAAGAAGAGTCCAGTAACGGAATTTTTGACCAAGATCTCTGAGATCACAGAGACTCTTATCATTCGGGGAAATCATGATGTGGGAATAAACGGCTACAGGGCTATTAAGCTCGGAAAATATGGAATCTTCCATGGACATTCCATGCCTGATGAGAACGTTATGGAATCCGAGAAGCTAATTTTTGCCCACGCGCATCCATCGGTCTTCATTCCATCTGAAGTTGGGGGATATAAAGAGAGAGCTTTTCTTTCTGGTGAAATAGAGTACTTAGGGGCAAAGAAGGAAGTTCTCGTGCTTCCAGCCTTCAACGAGCTCTGCTCCTCAACTGCGGTGAATCTCGAGAGACCTGCAGGTTTCATGTTCAGGAAGTTCAATTACCACGAATGGAATGCAATTCTCCCAGACGGGACGATTTTAAGCCTGAGATCAATTTCAAAAAGATAAAATACTCCCAGAGAACTTTCAGATATGATCCTCTTAGAACAGGAAGCTAAGGAGCTTCTTGAGAGCTATGGAATCAAGACCGCGA
>JASKJN010000027.1 GCA_030153385.1 Archaeoglobaceae archaeon | reverse complement strand
GCTTTGACCAGCTCCTTAACATACTCTGCCGGAAGCGGAACTCCGTTCACGATATCAACCTTGGGATTTCTTGGATCCACACCATACTTCTCGATGTATCTATCTATTGCTTCCCGCTCCATCTCCAAGTAGCGCGTAGCCCCAATGAATTTGTAACCTCTCTCTGAGAAATATTCAAGTGCCAGAGGATCCACCCAATTTGATACCTTACCATCAGGCGTGATCTCCCCCATGGTTATGACCTTGCCATCCAATACTGTCCCCTCTAAATAATGAGGTAGCTCGCCCTTTGCAAATTTTATATCGTTCTCTGTGATCCCGTATTCGTGGTATAGTTTCTGAAGCTCATCCGGATTGGCTATTAAAACTTCCAAATCATACTCCGCACTATCTGCTCGCATGGATCCCATCTCCACGAGCAAAGCTAAGATCAACGCTCCAACCAATCCTAACACAATCTTCATTCCAATCTCCACTACCTAAGAATTTCTAAGACAATCTCTTTCCAATCTATAAAAAGCTTTTTGGTCACATGTATTTACAATCAAACAGAAATTAGGGCTGTCAGGGGAAGAGTTGAAGCTTCGGAGAAATTAAGCAGTGATTTATCAGCGTGAGAGATTTACAAACACTGTAATAGCATGCGGGGGGAGGGATTTGAACCCTCGAACCCCTACGGGACTGGCCCCTCAAGCCAGCGCCTTTGTCCACTCGGCAACCCCCGCTCTCTAAATGAAGATCAGTTTTAAAATCGTCAGAGGATTGCATATTAAACTTTTGGTTCTGCATTTCCTGATCTTGAGGAACAGGAAATGATCAAAAAACAATTTTTATCATAACTTCTCGACTTGTGTGCTCGCAAAATATTTAAATATCGCCTATAAACTCTTTTTCCATAGCGGTGATAGAATGTTCAAGCACATAGTAAGAATTACGGACACGGATTTGGATGGAAACAGAAATGTAGTTCACGCTTTAACAGGGATAACGGGTATTGGCATAAGAATGGCAAGAAGCATCGTTAACGAACTTGGACTGGACGATAAGAGAAAGCTGGGCACATTAAGCGACGAAGAAATCGAAAAACTCAGGGCATTAATTGAAGAAGATATAGAAAAGAGATTTCCCGCTTGGATGCTAAACAGACGGGCGGACTTTTACAGCGGTAAAGACCTGCATTTACTCTCCAAAGATGTCAATTTCGCCAAAATGCTGGACATTGAAAGAATGATGAGAATGAAATGCTACCGTGGAGTGAGACATGCAAAGGGGAAGAAGGTCAGAGGTCAGAGAACAAGATCTACTGGAAGAAAGGGCAGGACGATTGGAGTTGTGAGAAAGAAGACCTAAAGGTGATTTTATGGGGGATCCCAAGAAAAATAGAAAATGCTATGTTGCACCTGTCCGTCCTTGGGACAGGCACAGACTCGAAAGAGACAATCAGCTTGTAATAGCCTACGGACTGAGAAACAAGAGAGAACTCTGGAGATTCCAGAATATTCTGAGAAAGTATAGAAGAGTGGCGAGAGATTTGCTCGGCAAGATAAACCTGCCCGGGAAAGAGGGAGAGATTGCGAAGGCAAAGGCTCAGGCAGTGATAAAGAAACTCCAGAAATACGGCGTACTGCAGGAGAATTCAACACTTGATGATGTTCTTGGTCTCTCAGTCGAGAACTTCCTCGAAAGAAGGCTCCAGACCATTGTTTTCAGACAGGGACTTGCAAAAACTATAAAGCAGGCGAGACAGATGATCGTCCACGGACACATAGAAGTGGATGGCAGAAAGGTCACCTCCCCAAGCTTTATAGTATTAAAAGATCTGGAAAAGAAGGTGGGAGTGAGGGTGAAAGAAAATGCCTGAAAAAGAGAAGATCAGATGGGGGATTGCTCACATATACTCATCCTACAACAATACGATCATAACGATAACAGACATAACGGGAGCGGAGATCATAGCAAGGGTTAGCGGTGGGATGATCGTGAAAGCCGCAAGAGACGAAGGAAATCCATATACTGCAATGCAAGGGGCTTTAAGGGCTGCGAGCATGGCAATGGAAAAAGGGATAAATGCAGTCCACATTAAAGTTCGAGCCCCTGGTGGAAACAAGCCAAGGATCCCGGGACCCGGAGCACAGGCGGCGATAAGGGCTCTTGCAAGAGCGGGGCTTAGAATAGGTAGAATCGAGGATGTAACCCCGATTCCGCACGACGGGACTCGATTACCGGGTGGCAGAAGGGGTAGGAGGGTCTAATGCCAAAGATCGAATTCGTTAGCGAGAGTGAGAACAAGATAATTTTTAAACTAACCGATGCTTCTTACGCTCTCGCCAATTCCATTCGTAGAGCGATGAAATCGCTCGTTCCAGTATTAGCAGTGGATTATGTCGATTTTTACGTGAACTCCAGCAACTTTTACGATGAGATGATCGCCCACAGACTTGCACTTCTTCCGATCAAAACTGATCTGAATAGATTCAACATGCGCGAAGCTTGCAGTTGCGAAGGCGTTGGCTGTCCGAACTGCCAAATCTCTTTCCGGCTGAACGTTGAGGGGCCAAAGGTGGTATATGCCAGGGATTTTATAAGCGATGATCCATCGATTCACTTCGCATATGGTGACATTCCCGTGCTTGAGCTATTTAAAGGTCAGCAGTTAATGATCGAGGCGGTTGCAAGACTTGGAACTGGTAAGGAGCATCCCAAGTTCCAACCAGTTTCAGCCTGCTTTTACAGGATAATTCCCAATATTGAAATAAACGAGAAGTGCGATCTCTGCAAGAACTGCATTTCCGCTTGCCCAAGAAATATATTGGAGGAAAAGGAAGGCAAGATCGTGGCCAAAAATTTGGAGAATTGCTCATTCTGCAGAGAATGTGAAAAAGTTTGCGAAGCAAAGGCGATCAGGGTAATTGAAACGAACAACTTCTTGTTCGTCGTAGAAGGTACAGGAGCCTTGCCTGTAAAAGAAGTCCTTACGAGGGCGATAACGATTCTGAAAGAGAAGGCGGAGAACTTCAACAAGCATCTCTCTGAAATAGATGTTTAGGATCATCCCCGCGGTTGATCTAAAAGAAGGAAAAGTTGTTCGCTTAAGGCAGGGTAAAGAGGGGGAGGTAACATTCTCAGCAGAAGATCCGGTAGGTGTTGCGAAGAACTGGATTGCAAAAGGGGCAAGAATCCTGCATGTCATAGACCTCGATGGTGCATTTCATGGGAAGCTGAAGCATGAGAAAATAATTGCAGAGATAATCTCTCTTGGAGCGGAAGTTCAGGTAGGCGGAGGAATAAGGAACTTCGAAACCGCGGAGAGACTGCTAAAACTTGGAGCCAAGAGAGTGATACTTGGTACTATCGCGGTAGAAAGAGTTGAAGAAGTCAGGGATTTTGCGAAAAAATGGGCAGGAAGAGTGATGATTGCTGTTGATGTCAGAGAAGGAAAAGTCGCGGTTAAGGGATGGAAGGAGACAACTTTCCTACAACCTCTAGATTTCATCAAGTTATACGAAGATCTTGACGTCTCCTTTTTATACACAAATGTCGATGTCGAAGGTCTCGTTTCTGGCATAAATAGAGAAGCTATGGGGTTTTTGACGCTATTAAATCGCCCATTTTATGTTGCAGGCGGGATTTCATCTTTGGATGACATAGCATTCGTGAGAAGCCTTGGTGCAGCGGGAGTCATACTTGGCTCCGCACTCTATACGGGAAAAATTAAATTAGAAGATGCTCTAAAACTTGAAGTATGAAGAGGGTTAGTCGGAAAACAAAGGAGACAGAAGTCACCGCAGTTTTTGATTCAGATAAGACAGAGATTGACACGGGCTTTAAGTTCTTCGACCACATGCTTGAGACTCTCTCTACACATTCCGGCTTCAATCTCGAAGTCAAGGCCACTGGTGAAAATGAACATCATGTGATCGAAGACGTGGCGATATGTCTCGGGAAGAGCATCTCGGAATTCGATAAGAAGGGCATAGAGAGGTTCGGAAGTGCCATAGTCCCTATGGATGAATCGGTTGCGATCTGCGGAGTTGATTTCAGCGGTAGAGGAATTTTTATTTGCGATGGGGATATTAAAGATGGGGAGATGAGAGCTGAGGACTTTTTACACTTTTTCGATACTCTTTGCAGAAATTCTGGGCTCAATGTTTACCTTTCAGTGAAGGGAAGAAATTCTCATCACATGTTCGAGAGTGCATTCAAGGCTTTTGCAATAGCCCTAAGGCATGCGCTCAGCAAAACCGGGAAAGATTTCAGAAGTGCTAAAGGTGTCCTCGATTGATCAATTGCGAAAAGCTGAGCAAGAGGTTTGGTGAGAATTTTGCCCTTCGAGATATCTCCTTCTGTGCAGAAGGTAAAATAGCGGTATTCGGCCACAATGGGGCGGGAAAGTCTACGCTTGCAAAAATACTTGCTGGAATCTTAAAGCCAACTTCTGGCAGAGTTGAAATTTTCGGTCTTGAGCCAGCTAAAAGTCCAGAGCTGAGGAGACAGATTGGAGTGGTGACGCACAATCCCATGCTCTACAGAGAGCTGACGGTTAAGGAAAACCTCGATTTCTATGCTAAAATTTACGGGGCAAAAGATTGGGGAATCGTTCGCGATTTAATGCTTGAAAAGAAGCTTAATTCAAGAGTTTCGGACCTTTCAAAAGGATTCATACAGCGTGTTGCAATTGCAAGAGCACTTTTAGCAAAGCCTAAACTCCTGATTTTTGATGAGGCTCTTTCTGGGCTTGATGCTGAAAGTTGTGAAGTCGTTCTTCGCATTCTTCATGAATTCGATGGTACTCTCATTTTCTCAACCCATCAGTTCAACGATGCAGAGTTTTGCGATCTTTTTCTTGTCTTAAAAAGTGGCAGGCTAATTTATTTTGGAGAGAGCTATGAAAAAGCTGTCCGCTCTCTCTTCGCTCATTGAACTTGTAAAAAAAGATCTTAAGGTTGAGACGAGGAGCAAGGCGAGCTTTTACCAGATGGCAATCTTTGCTCTGACAACAGCTTTTCTCTTCAGCCTCTCCATTGACACCGAGAGGTTCTTTTCCCAGATAATTCTCCTGATAATTCTTTTCACTGCGATCGCTGGTAGTTCAGCTTCGATTTTAAGAGAGTTCGATTTGGAAACGATCGAAGGATTAAAGGCATCACCGCTCACCACTTCGCAGATAATGATAGCAAAGCTACTTTCCAATCTAATCCTCGTTTTAACTCTCGCCACATTCATCTTCCCAATCTGCTATGCAATCTTCAACCTCGAAGGAGATTTTTTGCTCACCTTCGCTGTTCTGGCAATCGTTATTCTTCCCATTTCAAGCGCAATAACGCTTCTTTCCCCTCTTTCTGCCTATTCAAGGAGCAGAGAGACCCTATTGTTCGCAATGCTCTTTCCGGTAATATTTCCGGTGCTAATGCCTGCGGTGAATTCCCTAAACCTTGCCTACTCTGGATTCCTCGATTCCATGGGACTTCTCTTCATAATTTCATACACGGGAGTCATCTGGTCTATCTCTCTTCTTCTCTCCGAATACGTTCTCTAAAAGATTTTTATACTCTTTGCAGAAATTCGTTTAATGGCACTTGAAGCTTTGAAGGAAATTGCAAGGAAGATAATGGGATCAACCGCAATAGACAAGAAGTTCGTTGAGGAAATGGTAAAAGACATCCAAAGAGCCCTGATAAGGGCGGATGTAAACGTCAGACAGGTCAAAGAGATAAGCGAGGCAATAAAGAAGAGGGCTTTGAGTGAAGAAGTCCCCGAATATTTCGATGCTCGCGAGCAAATTCTCAGAATAGTATATGAAGAGCTCCTGAAGGGCGTTGGTGAGGGTTTGGAGATCCCGCTTAAAAAGGCAAAGATTATGCTCGTTGGACTGCAGGGAAGCGGTAAAACGACTACAGCGGTTAAGCTTGCAAAGTATTTCAAGGATAGAGGTCTGAAGTCCGCAGTTGTCGCGGGCGATACATGGAGACCCGCAGCATACGAGCAATTGAAACAGCTTGCGGAAGCGAATTCGATAGCCTTCTATGGCGAGAAGGGCAAAAGTGCGATTGAAGTCGTAAAAAAGGCTTTGGAGAACTCAAAGGAGGATGTGATCATAATAGATACAGCTGGAAGGCATGCCTTAGAAAAAGAGCTAATTGATGAAATGATTCAGATCGCAAAGCTTGCAAACCCAGACTACAAATTCTTGGTTCTTGATGCTGCGATCGGTCAGCTTGCAAGCAAGCAGGCGAAAGCTTTTCACGAGGCAATAGGAATAAATGGAATAATAATTACGAAGTTCGATGGAACCGCAAAGGGAGGAGGAGCTCTTAGTGCTGCGAGAGAGATTGGAATTCCGATCGCTTTCATTGGTGCTGGTGAAAAGGTTGAGGATTTTGAAAAATTCGACCCAGCAAGCTTCATTTCGAGACTTTTAGGAATGGGCGATCTGAGATCGCTCATCGAAAAAGTTGAAAAAATTGCGGAAGAAGAGGAGATCGATGCAGAAGCTTTTTTGAAGGGAAACTTTACGCTTAAAGACATATACAAGCAGATCGAGGCAATGAATAAGCTTGGACCGATAAGAAAAGTGCTCGATATGATTCCGATCTTCGGCTTAGGTGTAGATGATCAAACAGCGGAGATGACGCAGGAGAAGATGAAGAGATTCAAGGTTATCATGGATTCAATGACAGAGGAGGAGCTGTTGAATCCGAAGATAATAGATAGCTCGCGGATAAGGAGAATAGCGATAGGAAGCGGAACTTCTCAGCAGGAGGTTAGGGAACTGCTGAAGTATTATGAGACAGTGAAGAGCTTTATGAAAAAGATGAAGAAGAAAAAGCTCCCGATTAAAGGTCTGAAGCTTGGAATATGAGAGCAGGAATTGACGAAGCGGGAAAAGGTTGCGTTATTGGACCGCTTGTTGTTGCAGGGGTTGCCTGCGATTCGGAAGACTACTTGAAAAGTATAGGGGTTAAAGATTCGAAAAAGCTCAGTCAAAAGAGGAGAGAGGAGCTTGCGGAGAAGATAAGAAAGGTGGCAAAAGTCGAGGTTGTGAAGATTCCAGCAGATAAGCTCGATGAATTGATGGAAAATAAAACGATAAACGAGATCCTGAAAGAGAGCTATGCGGAGATAATAAGAAGGTTAAGACCCGAAGTAGCGTTCATTGACAGTCCCGATGTTAAGCCTGAAAGGCTCGCATCACAGCTCAAGGATATGACGGGCGTTGAAGTCGTTGCGGAACACAGAGCGGACGAGAAGTATCCTCTTGTATCCTCCGCATCCATAATAGCAAAAGTCGAAAGGGAAAAGGAGATTGAGATTTTGAAGTGTAAATGCGGAGACTTCGGAAGCGGATACGCAAGCGATCCAAAGACTATCGCTTATCTTAGACAGCTCAAGGAGATTCCTCCATTTGTTAGAAAGAAGTGGAAAACCTTGGAAAGGTTATCGCAAAAATCCTTGATAGATTTCGAATTATAAAATTTCGTTATCTAATTTTCAGATTTTTCAAGCTCTTTCAATCTTTTCAGAAGTATGTCTCTGATTGTGAGCAAATCTTCTCTGAGCATTTCAAGCTCTCTGATCTTTTCCTCTATTTCTTTAAGCTTCTTTTCGCCATATTTCAGCGTCAGCTTTATCTGCTCCGTTTCTCCAGCAATGTCATACATCTCTATCATCTCCTTTATTTCGTTCAAGCTGAAACCAAGCCTTTTTCCTCGAATGATCAGTTTTAGCCTCGCTTTATCCTTTTTAGTGAAAATTCTCTGATTTCCAGAGGTTCTATTTGGCGATAGAAGCCCCAATTCCTCATAATACCTTATCGACCTCGTGCTGATTTCGAACTCCCGTGCAAGTTCTGAAATCGTGTATGTCTCTTTCTCAGCTTCCCGTCCCTTTTTAGCCATCTGAATTGAATTAAAATTCACCAGCTTAAAAATATTTCTCTCTTATAAATGACATTAACGTAAACGTAAAATTTAAGTATGGTTTGAGAAAGATCAGGACGGTGGTTAAATGCTCGAAAACGATTTCTTGCTTACAGAAGAAGAGGCAAAGCTTCGAGAAGAAGTGAAAGAGTTTGTTGCAACCGTAGATCCCGAGTTATTGCGGAAGATGGATAAAAACGAGGTAGACTACCCGCTTGATTTCATCAAAGCCTGTGCAGAAAAGAAACTTCTGGGGTTAAGATTTCCTGAGGAATACGGGGGCAGAGGCATGCCATGGACCGCAGAAACTGTAGCTCTTGAAGAGATCGGAGTTCTTGGAATGGGAATAGGCTGTGCTTATTCAATGGTAAGCATAGTTGGGGAGGCGCTGTATAGATTTGGAAACGAATGGCAGAAGGAGGAGTTTCTGAAGCCAATAATAAAGGGGAAGAAGATCTCAGCGGAAGGTTTAACTGAGCCAAGAGGTGGAAGCGACTTCTTTGGCACAACGACGAAGGCGGAGAAAAGGGGGGATGTATGGGTGCTTAACGGTTCCAAGAGATTCATAGCGGGTGGCAAGGTGGCGGACTTCTATATAATTTACGCGAGAACAGATCCAAATGCTCCGAGCCACAAGGCATTAACCGCCTTCATCGTCGAAAGGGATCGCGGTGTTGAGATCGAGGAGCTTTACAATCTTATGGGCTTCAGAGGAATGGGGACTGCGAGGATCGTATTCAAGGATCTCGAGATTCCGAAGGAATACGTTCTTGGCGAGGTCAACAACGCGAGGGTGATCTTCAACAGGATGATGATCCCGGAAAGGCTAACGTCTGCAGCGGGTTCTCTTGGAGTTAGAGCAGCGCTTGAGGTTGCAATGAAGTATTCCGAGAAAAGAAAGGCATTTGGCAGGAAGATCAGGGATTTTCAGGGGGTTAACTTCATGGTCGCAGAAGCTCTTACAAAGCTCGACGCTGCAAGAGCTCTTGTTTACAACGCAGCTAAGGCTGTTGATCTTTACGATCAGGGCAAATCAACACTCGACCCGCGAAGACTCGTCAGCGAAGCAAAGCTTTTCGCAACCGAAATGGCCTGGGATGTTGTTAACAAGGCAATGCAGATCCTTGGCGGTATAGGCTACACTCAAGTCTATCCCGTCGAGAGAATGCTCAGAGATCTCCGCTTAGGTCTCATTTGGACGGGGAGCAACGAGATCATGAAGGTTTTGATCCAGCACGAAGCCTACAATTTAATGGGTTTGCCCTCGAAGGACAGAGACTACGAAAAAGACGCAATGGACTGGTATAAAGAGTGGGAAAAGGTTTACGAGTGAACTTCTATTATTTCTCCTTTTTCAACCGCAGAATTCTCTAACTCCTCAAATTCCTCGAATTCCTCCACGATCTCCTTCTTAGCCCTTGTTTCTGGATGTTTCGCAACCATCAGAGAACAGCAGTCCTCGTATGGAAGAATGGATATCTGGTATGTTCCTATTTTCTTTGCAAGTTCCACTATCTCCTCTTTATCGAATCCCAAAAGCGGTGGAAGGACTGAAAGCTTTGAAGCGGAATAGATCACGTTCAGATTGTCGAGCGTTTGACTCGCAACCTGAGATATGTTATCCCCAGTAACAATTGCCTTTGCATTCTCCTTTTCAGCAACTTTGTTCGCCATCCTCATCATGCTCCTCCTGTAAACCACCATCCTAAGCTTCGGCGGAACAATTCGAATTATCTCCATTTGAACTTCCTCGAATGGGATCATGTAAAGCTTTATGCTTCCCTGATATTCTGCAAGCTTCTCCGCAAGCATTACAATTTTCCTTCTGACATTTTCCGAGTGAAGAGTTTTGTTAAAGAAGTGCACTAAAACAACTTCGCAACCTCTCTTCATAGCCAGAAAGCTCGCAACGGGACTGTCGATCCCACCGGAGATTAGGGAGACAACCTTTCCAGCGCATCCAACAGGAAGCCCACCAATACCCTCAAACCTCTTTGAATAGACTAAAGCGAATTTTTCGCCGATCTCAACCCAAACCGTGACGTCTGGATTCTCGAGATCGACCTTTTTTCCAGTCCTCTCAACAACCTCCCTTCCAAGCTCTCTGTTGAGCTCAAGAGAATTAAGCGGAAATTTCTTATTCCGCCTCGAGGTTGAAATTTTGAAGGTTTCGAATTTTTCTGGCAAAGATTTGAGAACTGCAGATTTAATTTCAGACATGTCGAGCTCAGTTTTGTAACCAACCCCGAAATACCTTATTCCCGGCACTTTCCTCAGCTTTTCCTCTACACCATCGTAATACTCAACCTCGATCCAGCCGAATCTTCTCTTGGCCTTTGCAAATCTGCTTATATTCTTTACAAGGAGCTTTTCAAAAAAAGCCCTGTTCTCTCCCTTGGTTCCGATCTCTCCGTAGTGTACAATGCAGATCTCCACAAAAACAATGCCTGCAAAGATATTTAAATGGTTTTGCCTAGATCGAACATGGATCTTCTGACTGCAGCAGAGAAGATAAGGTCGATGGAAATACGGGGGGCATCAAGGATCGCAAAATTCGCTGCTGAGGTGATGAAAGAGCATGCGTTAAAGGTTAGAGAAAACTTTGACGAGGAAATGCTGAGGGCATCGCAGATCCTATTGAATACTCGCCCTACCGCTGTGAGTCTCTTCAATGCGATCAACTACATCATGCGGTATCGAGGAGAGAGCATAGAGGAGAAGAGAGAAAGCCTTGTAAATCGAGCGGAGGAGTTTATCAGCTGGGTTGAGAGTGCACAGAGAAGAATTGCAGAGATCGGAGAGAAAAGGATCAAGGACGGTTCAAAAATACTAACCCACTGCAATTCCTCAACCGCCATAGCGGTGATTAAGAAGGTTCATGAAGTCGGGAAGAGAATCGAGGTTTTTGCAACCGAGTCAAGACCACGCTGGCAGGGACACATAACTGCGAAGCAGTTGAGAGAGGTGGGAATAGAAGTAACTCTGATCGTAGACTCTGCAGTCAGACACGTTATCAGCGAAGTCGACTGCGTGCTCGTTGGAGCGGACACAATTACAGCGAATGGAGCCTTGGTTAACAAAATCGGAACATCTCAGGTTGCTCTCTGTGCCAAAGAAGCGCGAGTTCCATTCATGGTTGCTGCGGAAACTTTCAAGTTCAGCCCAAAAACGCTTTTCGGCGATCTCGTGCAGATTGAAGAGAGATCCGCGGAGGAGGTTGCTCCAAAAGAACTCCTTGAGCTCGGCGTTAAAGTAAGAAATCCCGCCTTCGATGTCACACCAAGAAGCTACATCGACGTCATAATAACGGAAATCGGTGCAATTCCACCAGAAATGGCATATTTTGTCATAAAAGAGAGGCTTGGATACACTGGAATAACCGAGGAAGAGCTTAGAATAGATACAAGGCACTACGATTGAGCTTCAATTATGTAATTTCGGGAAAAATTTATGATCGATCTTGGCTTAGCATAAGTCTTATATACTATGACATACTCATGATAGTTATGGTGTTTAGCAAACTCATATCTGAAGCGGAGATTGTGCTGAGACATCTAGAGGTTCTGCAAGCGGTACTGGAAAAACAGCCAATCGGAATATTCAAACTTTCTGACATACTGAACATGCCAAAGCACAGAGTTCGATACTCCCTGCGTGTCCTTGAGCAGTCCGGGATCATAGTGCCAACACAGTATGGTGCGATGGTCAAGGACGAGGGATATGAGAAGATCGAGCAGTTAAAGGCCGATCTAGAAAAAATAAAAGGTCTATTGGCTCAAATCGAAGAAGTAATTAAAAAGTTCTGATCACTCAACCATTTCAGCGAACCCGTATTTTTTAAGAACCTTTGTAATTCTGATCTTCACACTGTCGTTCAATTTTGCGCCCGGGACAAAAACCACGAAACCCTCTATTTTCGCTATTCCGTCACCCTCACTACCTACTGCCTCAATCTTCACATCTCTTATGTCTCCAACCTTTACGGGTGGTTTTCCAAATCCAAATTCCTTCAAATCTAACACCTCACTTTAAATTTTGATAACTTCTGCATGGCAATATTTAAACTTTTCTATAGGCATCAGCGAAGCGAAAGCAACACTTGTTTTTGGAATTTCATTTACGAATTCATCACCAAATGCAATTTTTATTTGCTAATATTTTTATTTTTCGATTATGAACAAAAACAAAATCTTTAAATTTTCTAGTCAAAAATTAAATCATGGCAGTTGTTTTTCCCTCCAAGGATTGGTTGGATGAACTTAAAAAGAAAGTGAACAGCGACGAAATGTATAAGAAGGTAGCAGCAAACTGGGAAGGAGATTACCTCTGCATAGTTGAGGTCGACCAAGAAGCCCTAAAGGAGTTCCAAAAACCAAAGGTTCTCGGAGGACTGATTTCAATGTTAGCATCAATCCCGAAGGAGAGGAGAGCCAGCTTTAAGGGAACACCTACGGAGAAGTTCATAAAAATGCTCGGACTGGAATTAGATCAAGATATCGACCCGTCAAAGCTCAACCTCGAAGAACTTGCTAAAAAAGTTGGTCAAATAAAGTTCGAGGATATAAAAGGTGCAGCGACCTACATCTGGCTGGATTTCTGGCATGGAGAGATGAGACATTCAGAAGCTGTAGCCCCGGGAGATGTTAAGAACCCTAGATTCATCCTTAGTGGGCCTTTTTCGGCATTTAAAGAGATTGTACTCGGGAAAGTTGACCCCACAACCCAGATCATGAGAGGAAAGCTCAAGCTGAAGGGCGATCTGGGCTACATGATGCGAAACACAGCAACTGTGAATAGGTTCAGTCAGCTGATGTCTTCTGTTCCCATAGAGAGTTAGTGAGATTATGTGGACTTTCGTCTCCCCGAGACTCATCGTTTACGGAGACGATGCTCTGACATTCTTGGAGGGAGAGAAAGCAAATAGGGCCCTTATAGTCACGGACGAATCAATTTTAAAGCTTGGATTCATTGAAATGGTTAAAAACAGCCTTAAAGCTGAAAAAATAGAGATCTTCAGCGATGTCGAGCCTGAACCAAGCCTCGATACCGCACTCAAATGTACAAAGATTGCAAGAGACCTTCAGCCCCAGCTGATCGTTGCAGTTGGCGGTGGAAGCGTAATTGATGTTGCCAAGGCTACAAGAATTCTGATGGAAGTTGACATTGATCCGATCGCAATCACTCCATTTACCGATTTATTTGAGCTGGGTTATACGAAGAAGGCAAAGCTTATTGCAATTCCAACAACAAGCGGAACCGGAGCAGACGTAACCTGGACTTCTGTTCTAACGGATAAAGTGGAACATAGGAAACTAACACCAGCAAACAGAGAGGTTGTTCCAGATGTAACCATACTTGACTACAGATTAGTTGCAAGTATGCCGAAGAGGCTAGTTGCAGGTTCTGGGTTTGATGCTTTGACTCACGCAATTGAAGGTATTATATCAATATGGAGGAACGAGTTCAGCGATGCGCTCTGTGAAAAGGCCATCGAGGTAATCATGAATAACTTGGAGAGGTCATACAATGGTGATGCGGAAGCTAGAGCGAAAATGCATATAGCAGCAACAATGGCGGGCTTAGGTTTCGGAAATTCGCAGGTTGGTTTAGTTCACTCATTGGGTCATACCTTTGGAGCGATCTTCAAACAGCATCATGGACTCTGTGTCGCACTCTTTCTGCCATACGTAATGCAGTTCTACCTAAAGAGCGATGCAAAGGCAAGAATGGACACTCTCGCGAAAAAGCTGGAGCTTGAAAATTCTGAAATGCTCATAGATAAGATTTTCGAGCTAATGAAGAAGGTAGAATTACCGACGAAGCTTTCAGAGGTGATTAGCAGGAAAGACTTTGAGAGCAATCTTGAAACTCTTGTTATGAACACCTTGAACGATTCTAGCCTTGGAATGAGTCCAAGAATTCCAGATTACGAGCATACCAGGAGGATTTACGAGTGCGCTTTTGAAGGAAGAAAAATAGATTTCTGAACTGGTGACGAGCATGTTTGCATACACCGGAAAGATCTTGAGGGTTAATTTATCCGATAAAAGCACTTCTGTTTTGAATACAAACGAAAGTGATGCAAAGCTGTTTGTTGGCGGGGCAGGAATGGGCATAAGGATCCACTATCAGATGAGAACCTACGAAAAGGATCCGTTTTCTGCTGAGAACCCGATTGTGATCATGACAGGCCCTCTAACCGCCACTCCCGCACCAGCAACCAGCAAACTTGCTTTCTGTGCAAAAAGTCCACTGACGAAGATCTGGGGTGAATCAAACTCTGGAGGTAAAATGGCCACTTTTCTAAAATACGCAGGCTGGGACGGTCTGATAATTGAGGGTAAAAGTGAAAAGCCCGTTTATTTGAAAGTGGATAAAAATGGTGCTGAGCTGAGAGAGGCCAGCGGAATATGGGGTAAAGGGTGCTACGAAGCTCAGGAAGCAATAGAGAAGGATTTAAGAGAAAAAAGAATTTCTACTGCGGTAATAGGGCCAGCGGGAGAGAATCTGGTGAAATACGCATGCATTCAGGTAGATAACTCAAGACATGCTGGTAGAACTGGAATAGGAGCGGTTATGGGTTCAAAAAAGCTAAAGGGCATCGCTGTTTGTTATGATCCAAGCGAGAAATCAGAAATCAAGCTTGCTGACGGTGAAAAATTTAAGGAAATCGTATCTCAGTTTATAGAGGCTATAAACAATGATTTCACTTGTTCAATGTTCAAGGAACTCGGCACTTCAGGCTATGTTGAGAACGCTGAGGCATTTGGTGACCTGCCAGTTAAATATTTCTCCCAGGGACAGTTTCCATCAGCACCCAATATCTCCGGCTCTGCAATGGCGAGCTCCATCCTTAAAGGCAACGACGGTTGTTTGGGCTGTATAGTTAGATGCGGTAGAGTAGTGGAACTGAAAGGAAAGAAAATTCATGGTCCTGAATACGAGACTGTGGCTTCATTTGGATCGCTTCAACTTAACGACAACCTTGAAGCCATCGTAGAACTGAACTATATGTGCAATGATCTTGGTCTTGATACGATCTCTGCGGGAGTCTCGATCGCATTTGCAATGTGGATGACGGAAAAAGGTATAGGGGACTTCAATATCAAGTGGGGAGACAGTGAAAGAGTAAAAGAAATCGTAAAAGAGATAGCATTCAAGAAAGGCATCGGCGCGGAGCTTTCTGAGGGTGTTAAATTCCTGGAAGAGAAATACAATGTTAAAGGATGGGGGGCACATGTAAAAGGACTTGAGATTCCGATGCACGATGCAAGAGCATTTGCTTCTCTTGCATGTGCCTACGCTGTGCACATAAGGGGCGCATGTCATCTCCCCCATCAGATGTATCTTTACGAAATGGGAAAGGTGATTGACGATTACGGTATAATCTCAAATGACAGGTTTGCAAATGAAGGCAAGGGAATTCTCGTTGCAAAGGTTCAGAACTTCACTGAGCTTTTCAACGCTGTAACCATGTGTGCTTTCATGCCTATAACCCCAACAATGCTTGCAAATATGCTCAAATTCGCAACTGGCTTTGATTACGATCTTGAAAGCCTGGCAAAGACAGGAGAAAGGATTTTTACGCTTAAGAGACTTTACAATTTGAAGTGCGGGATTAAACCAGAAGAAGACAAGCTTCCGCAAGTTGTTCTGCAACCTCTGGAAGGTGGTAGTGCCGGGAATGTTCCTGACGTTGAAAGGCAGGTGAGGGAGTATTACGAATACAGAAAGTGGATAAATGGAATTCCAAGTGCTGAGAAACTGAAAGAGCTTGGGCTCGATTAATCGATCTCTAAAATTTTTTTCCTTGACTTTTGCCCAGCAACAATTCTGATCTTCGATTTTGGGACCTTAAAGTATTCCGATACGATCTCGATCAGCTCCGCATTTGCCCTTCCATCGATCGGAGGAGACTTTAAAGATACCACGTACTCTTCACCGATTTTCTCCATTGCTCTCTTTTTCGCATTCGGTTTTACTCTGACGATGATCCTCATTTTGACCTACCATAGCTGGCAGTGAATTCTGAAAATTGCAGAACGTGGCCCTTCATGGCATTTTCGAGTACCATTTTTGTAGCTGATGGGCTAAGCTCTAAAGTTGTGTCAAGAACGTATAACTTGAAACTGTATCTGTGCACTCCACTCGGCGGACAGGGGCCGTTGTAGCCGAATTTCCCAAAATCGTTTTTACCCTGCACAGCTCTGATCGGATTACCGATCATAGGTTCCTTTGGAATACCTTCCGGAATCTTCTTCGTATCTGGCGGGATATTCCAGATTACCCAGTGGGTAAATACACCTAAAGGGGCATCCGGGTCCTCGAGAACTATTACTAGGCTCTTTGCGTCATCTCTAACACCATATATCTCAATGGGGGGTGAAAGATCCTTGCCATCGCATGTATATTCTGGTGGAAAGTAAGAAAAAGGCACAGTAATGTACAGTTCCGGGCTTTTTGGCATCTCCGCCCTTTCTGCACAGCAAAGAAATAGAGCTGAGAGTATTAGTGCCAGAAAGAGTCTCATGAAAAATAAGCCGACAGTTTCCGCGCTTCCCGGGACCTCTCGGAACCCAGTACAACGCGGAACGAAGCGGGGCTTAACTTCCGGGTTCGGAATGAGTCCGGGTGTTTCCCCCGCTCCTATGACCGTCGGCAAATTGCATAGACAGATCGATATTTAATTCTTTCGCCTATTCACGATGCATGATTTCCGTGGGATTTAAATATACAAAAAATTCATATGCATTTCAGGATTTCTGACCGAGTATTCGCTCTTCTATGCTGACCTTTCTGCCCTCAAACTTCTCCTTGACGTCTTTCCTCAGCAGATACCATATCACTGAAATTGCTATAAGCACATTTATTATCCCAAAAGGATCGTAAACAAGCAATAAAGACGAGTATACAAGCTGGAATACAAAGAGAAAAATTGTCAAAATACGAGCCCAGTTTTTTAGCATGAATAAGCCGACTGCACTTAAGAAAAAGATTAGGCCAAGAGCTATGATTACGATCGAAACTAAATCGTAGACTTCTCCAACAATACCTTGAGGTAGCTCGTATCCCTTTGCTACTTCCTCAAACTCCGTTTGAATAATTGGAAATAATTCCTCTCTTAACAAGACCATTCCAAGACCACTTAAAATGCCGATTACAGCATTTAAAAGAAGCAAAACTGAAATCAGAATAACACCAAGCGGACGCATATTCCGAAGTGTATTCTATGAAGATAAATCTTTGCTCATCAAAACCCACTGACGTGAAAAGAAATATTTCTCCGCAAGGCTGTTCTCGAAAATATTTGCCACTTCAAATCCCAATTTATTAAAAAAAGCTAATGAATCGCTCTCTGCTGGAATTATGCAGTTTATTCGCTTTAATTTTTTCTCCCTGAGGTCTTCAATGACTCTTTCCATCAAAGCAGAACCGATCCCGCTCCATCGTCGCAGTGGTGAGACTGCGATGAAAATTAAAAAACATTCCCCTTTCTTCGGAGTTCTCAAAAAGAATTTCAGAAGCAAATAAGCCCTAAGACCATCGATAAAACCGATTTGCTCTCTTAAAAATTTAAATATCCGCACTTTATTTAATAACACCCATGCAAAAGCCAGAACGCGTCCATCTTCTGCAACATAGCACCCCTCTTTCTCTTTTTTAAAAAATTCTCTAAGAAGATCTCTTGCAACGTCTATATCTTTGAAGATAACTGTTAGCTCTCTCTCGCACGAAAGAGCTAAAATTCTAACCGCATCAACTAAGTCCTCATCTCTAAGCTCCCTGATCCTCATAATAACGCTTGATCCTTTCCATTCCTTTTTTCAAGTTCTCCATCGAGTTTGCATAGCTTATTCTGACAAAGCTATCATTCCAGCTCCCAAAAGCTTTTCCTGGTGTTAAAGCGACCCCATAGTCGATCATTTTTTCCGAAAACTTCATGCAGTCCTCCTTAACGTCAACAAACATGTAAAAAGCTCCTTCTGGCTTAACAGTCCAGTAAAGCTTGCTGATCTCGCTGTAAACAAAATCTCTCCTCCTTCTAAACTCTGAAACCATTTCCCTCACGATCTTATCAAACTCTCCGCTCTCAATGACTTCTGCAACCGCCTTCTGAGCAAATGCAGGAGCGCAGACACCGTTAACCTGATGAATCTTAAGCATCGACTCCAGCAACTCTTTTCTTGCGATTGTAAAGCCAATTCTCCAGCCTGTCATTGCAAGAGATTTGGAAAATCCGTTAACAACAATGACGTTTTCATGGTTTACAAGCGAAGCGGGTTTTTTATCATAGTATATCTTATCATAGATCTCGTCGCTTATCACAATAGCCCCATAATCTTCTGCGATTTTAACGATCTCTTCAGCAGATCTTTTATCGAGCACCGCTCCAGTTGGATTGTTCGGATAGTTCAGAAATACAACGCTTACATCTCTGTCCATGAGCTCTGCGAAGCTTTCTGGAGTTGGTACAAATCCCGTTTCGTGCGTTTTTATCTCGCTTATCTTCGCTCCACAGAGCTTGGCATATGTAAAATAGCTCAGAAAAGATGGAGATGGAATTAAAACCCTACTGTCCTCCTCGATGAAAGCCAAGCTTGCGTTCAGCAATGCCTCGCTACCTCCAGCAGTAATCATCACCTCATCCTTTGAGACCCCGTACTGCTCAGCGATAGCGATTCTTAGCTCTTCTATTCCAAAGTTCGAGGTATAATGTGTGAAACCCTCCTTCATAGCCCTGCAAGCCCTCTCTATTACCTCCTTCGGCGTTATAAAATCGGGTTCTCCGATCGTAAGGCTAACGATGTCCTTTCCTTCCTTCTTTGCCCTCTCTACTATCTCGAACATCCTTCGTATCATGGATGCTGAAATATCTCTTACTCTTCCCGCCTCCATTGAGTTCATTGAAACGACAGGATGAAAATTTTTTTCGATAATATGATTCGAAACAATTATTTGCCTTCGAGCCTTCTGCTTGCCATGGACTTTGAAATAACTGCAAAAGATGTTCTCGGCAGAATCTGCAGAATTGAAACTCCTCATGGAAGAATTGAAACTCCTACAGTACTTCCAGTGATCAATCCCAACATCCCCTTCATTTCTCCAAGTAAAATGAGGGATTTCGGAGCGCAGGCTGTGATCACGAATGCCTACATAATTTTCAGAAGCTTCGGGGAAGAGGCAATAGAAAAGGGAGTTCACAAACTTCTTGACGTTGATTTTCCGATCATGACGGACAGCGGTAGCTATCAGCTGATGCTCTACGGAGATGTAGAGGTTTCAAACAGAGAGATCATTGAATTTCAGCGAAAGATCAACTCGGACTTCATAGTGCCTCTTGACATTCCCACACCACCCGATGCGGATTTCGAGACAGCAAGAAAGGATTTGGAGATCACAATTGAAAGAGAAAAAGAGGCGAAGGAGATCAAAGGTGAATCCTTTCTCGTGCTACCAATACAAGGATCAACTCATGCTGAGCTGAGGCGTGAGAGTGCTAAAAAGGCGAAGGAGATCGGCGGAGACGTTTACGCAATCGGGGCGGTTGTGCCCTTAATGGATGCTTACCGATTCAGGGATCTTGCGAGGATCATCTTAGAAGTCAGGTCGGTTCTTAGAGTTGAGCCTTTGCACCTTTTTGGCTGTGGCCATCCTATGGTCTTCGCCTTAGCGGTTGCACTGGGCTGTGATCTCTTTGACTCCGCAGCCTATGCTCTCTACGCAAAAGACGACCGATATCTAACGGTGTACGGCACGAAGAATCTGTCGGAGCTCCAGTATTTCCCATGCAATTGCCCGAATTGCACAAAAATGGAACCAGACGAGGTTAGAGAACTCGAAAAAAGGGAAAGAGAGATCTTTCTTGCAGAACATAATCTTTATGTGACTTTTTCCGAAATAAGGACTATAAAGAATGCAATTAAGGAAAACTCCCTTTTCGAGCTTGTAGAGAAGAGAATAAGAGCGCATCCAAATCTTCTCAGTGCGTGGAGGCAAATTAAGGATTATTCAAAAATTTTGGAGAACTCGGATCCATCGATCAAGAGAAAGTTTCTTTACTGCGGGCTCGAGACTCTCATGAGGCCCGCTGTGAAAAGACACTTGGACTCATTAAAGCAGATAAATTTCGAAAAAGATACCATTGTGATCTCTACGGACTTCGGAATAATCGCGGATCTCTATCTCCGTCCTGTTTTTGGCCCTGTTCCATCTGAGCTCCTCGAATCTTATCCTGCGGGACATGCAGAAATTCCTGATGCAGATATCATAGAGAAGGAGGCTTTAGAAACTGCAGTTGAAAATTTGAAGGAATTAATGCGGAATCTTCAGGGTAAGAGATTCGTTATCTATCTCTCTGGAAGATGGAAGGAATTTCTTAAAGATTTGCCCGGGGAATGCGAGTATGTTCTACACTGAGAAAAGAGATGGATTTGCGAGACTTGGATTGCTCGAAATCGATGGTAACAGATTGAAGACGCCTGCAATGGTTGGAGAGGAGATCTTGGATAAGATCGACTTTGGAAAGGCTCCCTATCCAGTTAAGAAGATCATGCCCGAGATATACGAAAAGCTAAAACCTCGGGGAGAGATCGAAGTTCTAACAGGGATCTCCACAATGTCTCCTAGAGAGATCGCTGAATCGTTCTCCGAACTCCGAGGATCAAAGCCATTGTTCGCTGTGGCGTGTGCGGAGCCAAAAAATGTCGGACTTCTCATTTATCTTGGTGCGGATCTCGTTGACAACATTATGGCAGTCGCAAAGGCTTATAATGGAATTTACTTCCTTGGAGACGTCGAGATCAGGCTTGAAAAACTAAAATCACTCCCCTGCAATTGTAAGTTTTGTTGCGGACAGGATTTAGCGTCTCTTGATTATGAAGAAGTGCTTGAAATAACCGCGAATCACAACACGGAACAGCTGAGGTTAGAGGTTGAAAAGTGTAGAATTTTAATCGAGGAAGAGAATTTAAGGAACTATGTTGAAGCTAAGGCCAAGCTTCATCCAGAACTCACAGCTCTTCTGAGGTTCTCGGATTTTGAGGAGAGTGCTTGTTTTCCAAGATTCAGAAAAAGCACGTGTTACTTCTCTGCTCAGGAAAGCCTGAACAGATTTGAAGTTAGGTATTTCCTGAATCGTATCGTTGAATGCTATGAACCGAAAACAAAAGCCTTACTTTTACTGCCATGTACTGCCAAAAAACCGTATCTACTCTCCAAGACACACAGGATTATACGGAGTGTTGTGCGAGTGAACGTAAACGAGATCATAATCTCGTCCCCCCTCGTAGTACCAAGGGAATTCGAGCTTTTGTACCCAGCGGTTAACTACGATACCCCTGTTACCGGGCACTGGAGTGAAGACGAAGTCTCATTCGTGGCGAAATGGTTGCAAAAGCTTGTTGAAAAAGGGGATTTCGAGAAAATCGTTGCACATGTGGAGGGTGGATACAGAAAAGTTGTAGAAACCGCTTTGAAGGATTACGATGTGATATTTACTGCTGAGAATGATATCCTAAGCGAGGAGTCTCTGAAAAAGCTCAAAAAGGAGCTCGAAGGTTATGAGAAATACGAGCTTTTCGAAGAGATGTTCTCTCATGCGCTGCGATATCAGTTTGGTCTCGAAATGAATGGGGTTGTGAAGGGAAGATATCCGGAGATCGAGCTATTCAGAGGCGAAAGACTCTCGAGATTCGACCCGAAATATGGCAACCTGGACATATACTCTGAAATTGCAAAAGAACTACTCAAAAGGGGGGATTACGTGGTAAAAATAGCGGAATTTGAGCCAACAACGACCATTTTCTGCGCTGGTGTTGAGGATGCGGATGCAAAGATCAGGCCAAATGATGTTGTTGTTTTCAGCAATTCAACGCATTACGGCGTTGGGATTGCAAGGATGCATGGAAGAGAAATGGTAACCGCAAGAAAAGGTGTTGGGGTAGAGGTGAGAAGAAAGTATAGGTTTTAAGCAAACTCCATTTTTGCACCAAGCCTTTTAAGATCCTCAAAGAAGTCAGGATAAGAAACGGAAACCACCTCCGCATTTCTGCACCTCACTTCCCCGAGCAATCCAAGCAGGGAAAAAGCCAAAGCCATCCTGTGGTCTCCAAAGGAATCCACTGTTCCCCTGAATTCCATTTTACCACCCTTTATCCTTAGCCCATCTCTTCTTTCCTCAGCTACTACCCCAAGAGCTCTTAAATTTCTGCAAATTCCCGAAATTCTGTCTATCTCCTTTATTCGAAGATGTTCTGCATTGTAGATCTCGCTCACACCTTTTGCGGTGGCGCAAAGAACCGCTACAGTTGGCACAAGATCTGGAGTGTCACCAGCATCGAAGCTTATTGCGGAGAGTTCCGACTTCTTTGCAACTATGATCCCTTTTTCCTTATCCCAGCTAACATCTGCGCCCATTTCCCTGCAAACCTCGACGATTCTCTTGTCTCCCTGCTTGGAATCAAAGGCATTTATAATCCTGACTTCTCCAGCAAGAATTCCCGCAGCGATCATATAACTCGCTGAGGAAAAATCGGAGGGAACTTGGAAATTCCTAAGCCTGAATTCCTGTTCCCCGGGTATTTCGAAACTATTACTCTCCCTTTCTACCTTTATACCTGACTTTTCCATAACATCGAGAGTGATCTCGACATATGGCCGTGACTTTGTGGAAACGATCTTGAGTTTGCTTTCACCAGAAGCAAGTGGAAGCGAATAGAGAAGAGATGATATGAACTGAGAGCTTTCAGCTCTTATCTCCACTTCTCCCCCTTTTATTTTCCCTTTTATTCTAAAAGGTGCTCTGAATAACTCCTCTCCCTTAGCTTCAGCTCCAAGCTTTTTCAACGCTAAAACGAGTTCCCTGTTTGGTCTTGTCCTCAAAGACTGGTCTCCGTCCAGGGTACTCCAGCTAGGACAAAGAGATAGAAGACCTGTGAATATCCTGAGCGTTGTTCCAGAGTTCTCAAAATTGAAATAACCGCTCATAATCCTTTCGGTTCCAAAAAATTCGAAGGTGTCCCCGATTTTTCGAAATTCCGCCCCAATTCCTTTACATGCCCTAAGCGTTGCAAGAGTATCCCCAGAGATTAGAGGATTAAAAATTACGCTTTTTCTTGAAAGAGATGCTGAAATGAACGCACGATGTGTGTAGCTCTTCGAGGGCGGGGGTATTGTGTCTCCATGGACATCGCTCTTACGAATGATAACATCCATAAGTCTGGAGAGTTTTCAGGCTTCAAAAGCTTTATCCATGGCCTTTGGCTTATAGCCTGCGAATGTTAAGTTCCTCGAGCTATCCATATCGCTATTATGGAATCACATACGCAAGTTTGTTTTCGCGAATAAGCTCCTCGTTTGTCCGTAAGACTTCACCTTATTTTTAACGCTTACTCAAAGCAATTTAGAAAAAGTAAAAGATATTAAATGCGAGATGCTCTTACCAGCATGGGATATCTGATAGTTAAGAAGGTTGACCTTGCGCCTACGATTAAAAAGTTCGAGATCCAAGCACCTCTGATAGCAAAGAAGGGCAAACCGGGGCAGTTCGTGATTTTGAGAATTGACGAAAAAGGCGAAAGGATTCCGCTAGCACTCATGGACACATCGCCAGAGAAGGGTACGATAACAATAGCTGCTTTGGAGGCTGGAAAAACCACTAAAAAGCTTAATTCATTGAAGGAAGGGGATTACATTGCTAACGTTGCTGGACCTCTTGGAAAACCCGCAGAAATAGCCTACTACGGAAAAGTCGCATGCGTTGGTGGTGGAGTTGGTATAGCTTGCATATATCCAGAAGTGAAAGCCTTCAAAAAGGCCGGAAATTACGTAGTTTCAATTCTCGGAGCCAGAAACAAGGACGCACTGATACTAAAGAAAGAAATAGCAGAATTCAGCGATGAAATTTACGTGGCAACATACGATGGTTCTGAAGGATTTCACGGCTTTGTCCACCTGCTACTGAAAAAGCTGATCGAAGAAGGAAAACACTTTGATCTCGTTCTTGCTGTTGGTTCAATTCCGATGATGAAGTCTGTAGCTGAGACTACAAGGCCTTACAAGATCAAGACTATTGCAAGTCTTAATCCAATAATGATAGACGGAACAGGTATGTGTGGCTGTTGCAGAGTCGAAGTAGGGGGAGAAACTAAATTTGCATGCGTTGACGGCCCTGAGTTTGATGCACACCTCGTTGACTTCGATCTTCTGATGACAAGAAACAGGCGATATATTGAGGAGGAAAGGATAGCTCTTGAAGAATATAAAAAGGTTTGTGGTTGTAAAGAGGGGTGCTGATGGCAAAGATTCGTGAGAAGAAGGTTCCGATGCCTGAACAGTCCGCTGAGGAGAGAATAAAGAATGTTAAAGAAGTTCCTCTTGGCTACACGCCTGAGATGGCAATTGAGGAGGCAAAGAGGTGTCTGCAGTGCAAGCCGAGAGAGGGCAAAGAATTTCCTCCATGCGTAGAAGGGTGTCCAGTTAACGTGCCGATTCCCCAGTTCATTCTTGCCATAAGGGAAGGCAGATTCGACGATGCGATAAAGATAATCAAGGAAAGAAACAGCCTTCCGGCAACAACAGGAAGAGTCTGTCCCTGGGAGAACCACTGCGAGAAAGCATGCACGCTCGGAAAGAGACAGGGTTACGAGCCAGTTGCCATAGGATGGCTTGAGAGATTTGCAGCAGACTACGAGAGAGCAAAGGGATTTGCAATTCCTCCAAAACCCCAGCCGAATGGAAAGAAGGTTGCAATAATAGGCTCGGGTCCTGCTGGGCTTACTGCTGCTGCGGATCTTGCAAAGAAAGGATACGATGTTACCGTTTTCGAGGCTTTACATGAAGCGGGAGGAGTCCTCGTCTACGGAATTCCCGAGTTCAGACTTCCAAAGGAGATAGTAAAGGCGGAGATAGAATACGTGAAATCACTGGGAGTGAAGATACTGACAGATGTTGTCATCGGAAAAACGATCACAGTTGACGAGCTTCTGGAAGAGTTCGATGCGATATTCATTGCCACTGGAGCGGGATTGCCGAATTTCATGAATATCCCCGGAGAAAACTTGAACGGGATTTATTCCGCAAACGAATTCCTCACGAGGCTTAATTTGATGAGAGCGTATGAATTTCCAAAATATGATACACCAATAAAAGTCGGTGAAAGGGTTGCGGTGATCGGTGGAGGAAACGTTGCAATGGACTGTGCGAGATGGGCTCGAAGACTTGGAAAAGAAGTTTACATCGTTTATCGCAGAACTGGAGCGGAGATGCCTGCAAGGAAGGAAGAGATCGAAAGAGCAAAAGAAGAGGGTGTTCACTTCATGTTCTTAACAGCTCCTACGAGATACATCGGCGATGAAAAAGGATGGGTCAAGCAGATGGAGTGCATAAAATTCGAACTCGGAGAGCCGGATGCTTCAGGGAGAAGAAGACCCGTTCCGATAAAAGGCTCCGAGTTCATCATGGATATCGATACTGTTATTGTTGCTATAGGGCAAAGTCCCAATCCACTCGTTCCTCAGACCACTCCAAAGCTCAAGACAACGAAGTGGGGCACGATCGAGGTTGATGAGGAGCTAAGAACTTCTGTAGAAAGGATCTGGGCTGGCGGTGGCATTGTCAGAGGAGATTCAACAATTATCCTTGCAATGGGCGATGGGAGAAAGGCAGCGCTTTCGATTGACAAGTATCTAAGCGGGCAAGATAGAAGCTGGAAATTCAAAGCTGAAGGATAATTATTAAAATTTTTTATCATTTCCAAACAAAAATTATAGAGTAGTCGGAAGATATTCTGAGCTCATCCGCTTTGCCCACCAAAAATCTCTCCCTACCGCATATATCCTCAAGCACCGCCACTTTTCTTTTCCCGAAAGCTGAGAGGTCAAAGTTCCTGTCTGCTAAAATGAGCAGATTTCTTTTATCTATTAGCTCCAATTCCTCAAATTTCTTTGCATGCGCATCTATCACGATGGTGTTGCAGAGATCTTCCTTAAGCCTGGCCAATGCCATCTGAACGCTTGAGATACCCGGCTCAACATTGCCTTTGAGCTTTGTCCCAAGCCCAGAAACCATCGGATCCCCTGTTGAAAGAACCACGACATTTTTCTCTTCCGCAAGCGCCTCGATCTCACGGTAAGTTCTCTCCTCAAATTTACTGATCTCAAAAAATTCGCCAGTGATGAACTTTGAAGCGAGCTTTAAAGCCCTTCTACTTCCAAATACGATTTCCGCCTGACTAATAAGCTTGGATGCTCTCTCAGTTATCTGCCCTTCGCAAATTCCGACACCAACAATGTTCAGCAAACAACCACCTCCAAAACGTTTCCAAACTTCCTAGCCAGACTAAAGACCTCGTTTGGATTTTCTGAGCCAAAAACATGTTTCAAAAGTCCCCTTTTCCCGACCAGAATGATCTCACCATCATGAGCCTTTATAATTTCCTTCATATGCACTCCAAATACGAATGGCTGAAAATCGGGAAAAAGTTCTCTTGCAATTTTCCAGCTCTCTCTACCTGTAGTAACAGCAATTCGTTCATATCGCTTTGCTATCTCGATCTTCGTGTTCAAAAGCTCATCGCACCACGGCTCTACGAAGCCCGTTGTTCCGAGTATCGCAATTCCGTTCAACCTGTCGCTCTTTCGAGAAAACTCCGCCTCGACCTGCACTCCACCTTCGTAGCCAAATTCTCTGCATACTCTTGCAAAGTTTTCTTCAAGCTGTCTTCTTGCTGAGGGACTTACCAAAAACTCCCCATTTTTTGCTATACCATTTCCAAAGATCATTCCCTTCTCGTTAACTGCCCTTGCAGTAAAAATGGCTCCATTCGTTGCATCGAACGCATGGTCTCCGGAGAATTTCCTTGCCTTAGCAAATCCATTCTCGGCAAATATCTTCACATTCACATTGATTCCAACCGGCGTGCTGACAACAACTTCTCTCACCTCGCGATAGAGGGATGAGATCGACGCTATGATCGCTGCACTTGCTGTTGTTGCGGTCGTTATGCCCCGTCTAAGCCATCCATTCGGTGTTAAAATATAAAGACCGCTCTGGATTCTTTTTTCCGCACCCTTTCTTAGCCACTCTTTCGGATACTCGTAGAGCTCAATCGGATCTCGCATGCTCGATCAGACAGTTCAAAATAGCAGTGCAAACTCCACTCCCGCCTTTTGTGCCAATTGTTGTTATAGAGGGAACATTAAGTTTTCTGACCATTTCCTTCGACTCATCAGCTCCCACGAAGCCAACGGGAGTTGCAACGATGAACGCTGGCTTGTGATTCTCAGCGATTTCACATAAAGCCTTTGCAGCGCTCGGAGCATTTCCTATACCCACAACGCTACCTTCAATTTTTTCAGCCAATCTTATTATTCCTTCCGCAGTTCTCGTTCTCTCGCTTTCAGTTGCAAAGCTGACAGCAATCAAGGCATCAGCCCTCAAACCCGCTCTGACCATCTCAACGTCTACAATTATGCTCGCACCATTCCGAATCGCCTCAACTCCAGCATTGGGATCTCCCTTGAAAAATATCAGATCCCTGTAGCTAAGATCACCGGTTGCCATTACCGCTCTTCTGATTATTTCATCCTTAAGCGAATCACCCGGAATGAACCGTCTCAAGATCCCAGCACTCTGCTCCGCTATCTCTTTCGCCATCCTCGTTTTTGCTCCCACCTCATACTTCAGGCTATAACCTCTCGGTGTGAGCATTTTTCTATCCGCGGATATTGTTTCAGAGGAGGAAACGATCAAAATTGTGCTCATGTCCACTTCTTCCAAGTTTATCTCGCTAACTCTCTTCACCGAAATCTCTTCTCCCTCTCTGTAAGCGTTTTTGACAATCGCAACTCTTACGTCTCCTCTTTCCGAAAATATGAGCTCAATAGCCTTCTTCAGATTTTCAGACCTTCTTCTGCTTGAAGGGTTGTAAATGGCCACTGGCATATCACTTCGAAGCGCAAGCCTGAGGCGATGCTCGATCTTCTCCCAGCTTACAAGGTTGTCGCTCAAGCTTATTACCGCATGATCTCCGCTGACCGCACAGCCAAGAAGAGAATTTGCAGCGTTAAGAGCGGTAATGCCTGGAATTATCTCGTAATCCAAGCTTATCTGATTTAACGAAAGGTATTCCTCAAGAAGCGAGGCGATCCCATAGAGACATGGATCTCCACCACTTACAAGGCAAACAGTCTTATTCCTTGCAAGTTCTACGGCAAGTTTAACTCTTTCAAGTTCTCTTCTCATCGCACTCTCTATAATTTCGCCTCTAACGATGTCCCTGATCAGGTCAATGTATCTCTTATGCCCTAT
>JASKJN010000005.1 GCA_030153385.1 Archaeoglobaceae archaeon | reverse complement strand
CTCGTTGTGTCGAGTATGGTCGAATTCACTATTGGAGCGTTTATATCTAATCTCAAGAGCACCGATTTTTGCTTGTTCTCCATATCGTCAAGCGTCGGAAGTTCATCCATGAGACTGTGTTAAGGCTTCGTTTTAAAAGGATTTTTTAATCCCACCTAAAGTTGAATCATGGAAATTACAGAGATCGATGGTGTCTTATGCAATGGTATTAAAGAGGGAAAGCTCGGCTTGGGACTGGTAAAGTTCAGCGGAAACATCGCTGGCGTTTTTACTGAAAATAAAATAAAGGCCGCTCCGGTAATCGTTTGCATGGACAACATACGCAAGGGATACGCAAAGGGTTTGATTGTGAACAGTGGAAACGCAAATGCTTTCACTGGGGAGCAGGGATTAAAAGATGCCAAGGAGATGTGCAAAATCGCTGGAGAACTTCTTGGCTGTAGAGATGATGAGATCGCTGTTGCATCAACTGGAGTAATAGGAAGAAAGCTCGATATAGAATGGATTCGAAAGAAGGCTTTTGAAGTGTACAATGGTCTGGGAAACAGCAGGAAACATGCAGAAAGGTTTGCAAATGCCATAAGGACCACTGACAGGTTCATAAAGAAAGCTTACTCAAATTCTGCAAAGATCTCCGCGATTGCAAAAGGAGCGGGCATGATCTCGCCAAAACTTGCAACAATGCTCTGCTTCGCCTTCACATCTGCAAAGTTCGACAGTGGGGAGCTTTACGAGATACTCAAAAATGCTGTAAAGCCATTGAACAGGCTGACGGTTGATGGAGACACTTCGACTAATGATACAGTGCTTCTGATCGCCACAGGAAAGGAGAAAATTGACAGAAGCATTTTTGAGGAAGAACTCGAGAGAGTCTTTTACAGCATAGCTAAGCAGATCGCAAAAGATGGTGAAGGGGCAACGAAAGTCTTCGAAGTGATCGTCAGAGGTGCAGAAAGCGTAAAATCTGCAGAACTCGTTGCAAAGACAATTGCCAATTCACTACTCGTAAAAACCGCTGTTTTTGGCTGTGATCCCAACTGGGGAAGGATCATCGCAGCAGTCGGATACAGCGGTGCAGAAGTCGACGATAAAATTACAGTGGCTTTCGAGAATGACGAGAAGACTGTTCTGCTCGTGGATCGGGGAAAGATCACGGGAAAAGAGAATGAGGCGAAAGAAGTGATGAGGGGAGATTTCAGGATAATCGTTGACCTCCACAGAGGAGAATATGAGGACTACGCAATAGGCTGCGATCTTAGCTATGAATACGTTAGAATAAATGCGGAATACACAACGTGATCACAGCTCGATCAAATGTGCTTCCTTAACGACGTTTAAAACCAGCATTGTATAGGTTTTTTTCACACTTTTCATTCCGAGCAATCTCTTTACGAATTCGTTCAACTTATCTCTGTTCTCAAATTTCGCCACGATCAGGATGTCGTATTCTCCAGTTACATCGTAAACAGCGGTTACATTCTTTTCCTTCGCAATTTCTTTTTCGATCTCAACAAGCTGACCACCTTCTGCAGAAACTCCTATGATCGCAGTGATGTCGTATCCGAGCAATGAGTAATCCAGCACGGGAATGAACTTCTTTATGATTCCCATGCTCTTCATTTTGTTTATCCTGTTGTATACTGTGCCTTCTGCAACGCCCACTTTTTCTGCAATTTCCTTAAGGCTTTTTCTGGCGTCGACCTGCAGTTCTCTAAGAATGTTGAGGTCAATTTCATCAATTTTAACCATACATATAATGCGATTGCAGAATTTTTAAATCTTGGCTAAAATTCCTTTTTTGGTAGAGATGTTTCAAATTGATGAAAAAATTGAAAAAGCGCTGAAGGCGGTTGGAATAGATGAACTCACAGATATTCAGAAAAGGACTTTTGAGGTAGTTATTTCTGGAAAGAATGCGCTGGTAATAGCTCCAACGGGAAGCGGTAAGACTGAAGCTGCTATGATCCCAATTTTTCAAAGACTGCTTGAAAAGAAAAGCCCTGGCATTCGTGTTCTCTACATTACTCCTTTGAGAGCTCTGAATAGAGACATGCTCAGAAGGATGAGGAGATTTGCGGAAATTCTGAACATAAGCATCGACGTCAGACATGGTGACACGAAGGAGAGCGAAAGAGTGAGGCAGAGCATAAAACCTCCTGAAATTCTTATCACAACTCCGGAGACGTTTCAGCTACTGTTTCTTGGAAAAAGACTCAGAAAAGCTCTGAAAAACGTCGAATTCGTTGTTATAGATGAAATCCATGAGCTTGTAGACAGCGAGAGAGGTGTTCAGCTGTTTGTCGGAATAGAGAGGTTGCGGGAATTTGCCAAATTCCAGCTTATAGCTCTCTCTGCCACGGTTGGGGACCCAAAGAAGATCACGGAGATCATGGGCGGTGCTGAAATAGTTTCAGGGGAGCTTGAGAAAGAATACGAGATCAAAATTCTCTGTTCAGATGACGAGCTATCGCTGATCAAAGAACTCGTCGACAAACACAAGTCCACTCTGATCTTCGTGAACACGAGACAGACTGCTGAGGTATTGGGTGTAGAGTTAAAGAAGACTATAAGCGCAGAGGTCCACCATGGAAGTCTATCAAGAGAGGCAAGGATTTCTGCAGAGGAGGATTTCTCGTCGGGAAAGCTGAAGGCTCTGATTTGCACGTCTTCCATGGAGCTGGGAATAGATATTGGGCACGTAGAAGCGGTGATTCAGTACAGCAGTCCAAGACAAGCGGTAAGGCTAATCCAGAGGGTTGGAAGAAGTGGTCATGGGCTAAGGAGAAAATCCCTTGGTTATATCGTTGCAAGCACGTTCGACGACATTCTTGAATCCATCGCAATATTGAAGAGAGCGAATTCGGGTCTGCTGGAGGATCTGGAGCTTCACGAGAATAGTTTGGATGTTCTTGCGAATCAAATTTGTGCTATGGCTATTGAATACGGTCGTATTGAGGCTAGAAAGGCTTATGAGATCATTAAACGATGCTACTTCTATAGAAATCTTAGCTTTGAGGAGTTTTGCGAGATATGTCAGTATCTAAGCGATATCTGGAGGATTTTCTTCGATGGTAACGAGATCTTCTCGAGAAGAAGAACGAGGAGGTATTTTTACGATAACATTTCGATGATCATGGATGAAAAGAGCTACAGAGTTGTTGATATAACCTCAGGAAAGACGATAGGAAGCCTTGACGAGAGCTTCCTTTCTACTTTCAGTGGAGAAGTCTTTGCAATGAAAGGGGAGCTGTGGAGAGTTCTGAGCGTTGAGGACGTTGTTAAGGTGGAGCCGGTTATTGCTGAAGGAGAAGTGCCCTCGTGGGTGGGAGAAGAGATACCTGTTCCTTTTGAAGTTGCACAGCTTGTTGGAAAGCTTAGAGATGAGATATCGAAAGGAGAAATTGATTTAGAGGAATTAAAGCGATATGCGAACGAAGATGCAGTAAATAAGGTTTTAGAAAAAATAGAGGAGCATAAAAAGGAATTTAGGGTTCCAACTGATAACCACGTTGTTATAGACGGATCCGCTCGCGATACAGTCATCAACGTTTGTTTCGGCCATAAGGCAAACGAGGCTATTGGAAGAATACTCGCTCTGCTTCTGTCGTTGAAAAAGGGGACAAACGTGTCTGTTGAAGTCGATCCTTACCGCATAAAGCTGTCCCCCGCAAACCCAGAGGAGGTAAGAGATGTGATCTTGAGCGTCGATCCAGAAAAAGTTGAGAGCCTTGCGGAGAGGGCAATTATTGACACAAGACTGATGCAATGGAAAGTCGTTAAAGCTGCGAGGAAATTTGGACTTCTTGAGAAGGACGAGGAGCTGGCGAGAATAAATCTGAGGACTTTGGTTGTGAAACTAAGAAGTACTCCAGTTTATAGAGAAGCTTTGAGGGAGATTTTCCTGGAGAAGATGGATCTGGAAAAAGCGAGGCTTTTTTTCAGAAAATTCGGCAAAGAGATCACCTTCAGCGTTTATAATAAACTCACACCTTTAAGTCTTGAAGGCAGGGACAAAATTCCAGATATATTAGTCACAAAGCCGAGCGGGGCGATTTTGAAGGCTTTTATGGAGAGACTTAAGGAAGAGGTCTGCAGAGTTTATTGCATTAATTGTGGATCCAGCTATCGAGATATAGCAAGAAATCTGACTCTCAAATGTCTGAAGTGCGGAAGCAGTATGGTGGCGGTTTTTAGCGACAGAAAGAACTACGAGTCAAGTAAGGATGAGCTTTTCAAAATTGCCAACCTTGTGATGAGCTACGGCATGAGGGGTGTTTACGCAATGCTAACGTATGGTGTTGGCTTTGAAACTGCTAAAAGAGTTCTTTCGGGTTATTACGCGACAGAAGAGGACTTTTTTAAGGCTTTACTGGAGGCGGAAAGGAACTACGTCAGGACAAGAAAATTTTGGGATTAAAGACCCAGCTCTTTTTTAAGCTCTTCGATTTCTTTTTCAAGTTTCTCCATCTCTACAAGCGGAAAATCCTTCTCCTTTACATTCGCAAGCTTCCAGAACAATCTTGCGATTATGGGCATCGTTTTACCCGCATAACCGGGGGCGTAGGGGAGAAGCTTTGAAGCCAAATCGCCGAGTTTTTCGCATTGCTCTCTGCTTAAACTCTCCACTCTAAGACTGGCTTCTCCAAGGATCGATATCGCAGAACCGACTATCTTTTCCCGCATTGCGTAGAATCTTGCAGATTCGCTTGTTATTCTATGAACACCCATCCAAATCACCATTGTAAACTTTTGCTTGGTTGTATAAATATCTTTTTGAGAACGTCCTCGAAACCAATCCATGCCTGAAATAGTGGGCATAGCGAAAACCCTTAAATATTCTGGTGGTCATTTCAATAGCCTATGCGGGGGTTGCCGAGTGGAAAAGGCGCAGGGCTTAAGACCCTGTCCCGAAGGGGTCCGCGGGTTCGAATCCCGCCCCCCGCATGCGATTTTGAGCGCTTTTAAGGATTTTCTCGAAAAACTGCACTTAAAGAATATCTCAATTGGGGAAATCAAGGCTTACGAGCGGGATATCTCTGAATTTTTAGAGCTATGTTGCTACCAGATTAATGTTAAGAGCATAATAATTTATATAACGAATTAAAACGAAATTACGAGCCGAAGACAGTGAGAAATAAGCTTATCCGCGTCAGGAGATTTATCAAAACCGTTAATCCCAGTCTTTCGGCTGAAATTCAGCCCCCCAAGGTTCCAGAACTGCGGGAGAGAGTTATCAAAGTCAGAGATGTTAAAAAATTGCTCGAGAGAATCGGTGTTATATAGCAGCAAAGAATGATATAATACATGAATGGTAACCTAGTTGACAGCTTTGGTAAACCTCTTGAACCAAAGATTAGCAGAAATTATAAAAGTCCTATATCCTTTAGAAATTCCTCCCAATCATTTTTTGTCCATTTAAGCTGACTTACTGGGACTAAATATCGTTCTTCTCTAACTTTTCCCAAATATGGCAATTCCTTACCCTCTTTTATTGGAGAAAAGTCAGAGGTTTTAAAATATCCGCAAATAAACCCTTTCAATGATGTTTGGACCTCTCCACACCTGTATTCTTTAATCCTATCTCTGATATTACCAAGATAATTTCTAAAAAGTTCATCATTTGTTGGAATTTTCCTCTCTGCAAAATCCAACAATCTCGAAAAACCGCATGCCTCAATAAAAAATTGCAAAATCGGCTGCTTTGGAACGGAACATTTAACCATAATTCCATAGTCATATCCTATATCTGCTTCTGCCCATGCACCTGATAAAGTAGGTGAAGTTTTTATACTGACCTTTTTCTTCGCATTCAAGATATCATTTCTATATTTCTCAATTTGTGTGGAGATTTCCCAGTCCAATTCGACATCCACCCTGTAGTTGGTCTCAAGGAATTTTTTAACAAAAATTTCGCCCAGCTTTCCTACAAATTGATCCACAAGTATCGATTCAAAGGTTCTCCTCCGTTCTCTGAACCCCTTTTGGGTAACTGTGGCTCTCGTACCTCCACTGAACATCTGATAAGTTATTTCAATGCAGAATATCAGCAATCTTATTACATCTTCATCATCTAATTTTAATACCAGGGTATTTGGTATCAATTTCTCATCTATCCATTTTTTAACTTGTGCTTCATTCAAATACATTTCATTTCCTATTTTAGAGACTACATTGAAGTCATTACTTCGACAAATCGAAAGTAGCAAGTCACCCATTTCTTCGACATCAAAGTCTATGTTATATTGTTCCAAAACCCCATTCCTAAGAGTTAGGATATAGTCGTTTAATTCTTTTTTAAAGTTGCTTGGACTATTCAAATTACCTCTTGAAAGTCTAATTCTATTCATTCATTCACCCCCTTTTTCAAGATCACTAAGTGCTCGGTCTTTATTCTGCTGTCTTTTACTCCTGACGCAGGATTAACTTCGGATTCAAACATAACTCTTGAAACAATAGTATCGATAAAAGTGATCTCATGTTTCCAACCAAATTCACGCAAATGTTCAGCAATTATATCATCTATTGGTATTTGCATCGACCTAATTTTTGCTGGCCCAACAAAGATGCACATATAATCTTTAACATTCTCACATAGTGAATTAAAAGCTTTTAGTATAGCATAAAAATATCTATCATACAACGTTCTCAGATGCTCTTCTTTTATCATATCTCTAAATTCATAAAATTTCTCGGAATAAATCTCAATTTCTTCAACTGGTCTATAAGGGATCTCCTTTTTGCTCAAGCTTTTTATATATTCTTCATCATAGCCTAACCAAAACAATTCCAACTTGGTTGATCTTATATATTCCTGCGCCTGTAAATACGGCGGGGAAGTGATGAGAATATTTACATCTTGATCCAAACTCATTTCCAAGGTATCTACTCCTGATTTTATACGATAGTTAACCTCTTTCGGTTTTAGACGGTTGTATTCTGAAATCTTTTTGAGTAAAATTCGTATTTCTTTTTCGAGCATATCATAAAATCGCTGTTTCCAGTCTGTTTTAAGCAACCCTTCAATTTTTCTTCTTGAATACTTGGACTTATACAATTTGTGAACTTTTTCATCAGCATATGAGAAGTATTTTGTTACTTTGAGTAAAGGAATTAGGAGAATATGTTTAGTTTCCTCATCTAATGAATGAGCGAATCCCCATGCTTTTGAAATGGTATCTATAAACTCTTCTGGAAACCAATAGTATAGATTAGACCATTTTGGGATAAATTCTTCTTTGGAATTCCTTATCTCCTTCATTAAATCCATGAGATTTACTGTTGAGGATTTCATGATGGCTGTTTTGTGGATAACATCTATTATTGGGTTCAAGTCCCATAATTCATACTCGAACCCGTAAACTCTTGATACTACTCCAACAGTTCCATAGCCTGCAAATGGATCGAATATCTTCATGCCAGGTTTGGCGTACTTCTTCAGCACATATGCTATAACTTGAGGAATAAATTTTGCGGGATACTTGTAGATGGCAAAAGTTGCGTATGTGGTTGAAGGTATTTCGGGAACAGTATTTCTGAAAAGTATGGGAATTTTAATAGCTGGATTGCTTGAGTTAGGTATATCCATTTTATCTTCAGCTTCCTCGATCCACAATTTTAATTGCTCAGAATTTTTCATCTTACATTCCTACTTCTCCCTACTTTTTAATATTTTCTTTCTTAGTCTTTCTTAGACTTTATTTGCAAAAGATCCGAATTATCGGATTGCTGGTTATGTGAATATACAAAACTTGCTTTTTTGAGAAATACAAGAATAGTGTATGTTTTCATTTTTAACTTCATTCAAGCAACTTCTCAAGCTTATCAACAACTTTTGAATACCATTCATCTGCTTGCTTAACTTTAGCTAAGTAATGCATTGCTCCTATTGTATAAGAAGCTCTTCCCTGAATAAAATCTGCTACCGATTATGGAACTCCATTCAATATCAAGAAATTGTAGTTCCATTTTCTGAGATATTTGGGATTGAACTTCTTTCTGTAGAAATAGTTGCAAACTCCGTTCTTTGTCAATTTAATTCTTTTGAGCTCCATTGCAAAATTTTTTGGCATGTAAGCGAAGTAAGCTCTTTTAGTTGATCTATCGTCAAACAATGGATACTTTGCAATATTTCCATTTATCATTAGCCTTCCTTTTCTGAATTCACTCAGCATCTTTATAGCTTCCAATACTCTTAGCCCGCTGAAAGCTATTAGCTTGAAGACAATTCTATATCCATCTCTGTCAATTTTCTCAAGAGCTCTTTTAACTTCTTCATCGCTTGGAACGTAAGCATCAGTACTTGATCTTACGCATTTAAGGATCTTTTTCAATCTCAAAGCTTTTTCTTGGCTTATGATTTCAAATTGTTCGCAGTAATTGATCAAATTCCTTAAAGCAAGTATTATGTTCTTTCTGCTTGTTGAGTTTTCAATGATTTCAATCAAATCTTCTTGGCTTTTTATAATTTTATTATTTACAAATTTGTCAAGATAATTCAAAAGCTGTTTTTTATACGCTTTTGAAACCTTATTTTCAATCCATTTTGCAAATTTTTCCTTTATATCGCTGTATTTTATGAAATTCTTAAGACCCTGTCCCGAAGGGGTCCGCGGGTTCGAATCCCGCCCCCCGCATTGGTTGTCCATTTAATTGCGAACTCTATCTCTTCCCATGCTTTTCTGAGCAATCTCAGATAGTATTTCACGTCGAAACTGTCGAAATTCCTTACCTTAACCACCTTCTTTCTTCTGTCAACGACCACAAACTCCAAAGCCATCCCAGGTAAGACTTCGAAGCCGAGTCTTCTGTATTCTCTCACCGCTGAAGCTTCCAGAGTCTCCTTAGCATGCTCACTCCTGCTGACAATCCTTTTTATTATGAGTTCCTCGGGATCCGCATTTACCATGTTTTTTGCGAACTCCTCGTAGATCATGCGTAACTTTGGAGCGAGTTTGATTAAATCTTCAACTTTTTCAGCTTTTGAGAGCAAATCGAAACATTTTAACTGCATCCTTTTGACATATTCGGGGCAATCCCTTCTCCTCGCAAAAACACCTCTTAGCTTCATTTTTCCATCAAAAAGCCTGCCATAATAGCGATTGTAAGCCCCACTTCCATCCTTCATCGGCAGAAAGACGATCCAGCTGAACTTATCGACTTCAGTCAAAAGTCCTGTCTCGATCTCAACCCTATTCCTGAGCTCCTCGATTTCATACCCCTTAAGCCACACACAGTCAACCATGCCATGAATGACTTCGAAGCCCATGTTTTCAGCGATCTCCTTTGTTTTCAAAAATATCTCGCGTCCGATCCTGTTTATCTCCTCATGCACCTCGATTCTGCTAAACTTCGCATTCCTGTAGCCTGTGTAGCCAAAACAAGTTACGAGCATCCACTTCAGCATCGAATCGATTCCCGAATACTCTTTGTTTTCCTTTTTCAACCTCTTGGTCCTTATTCTGAGCTCAAACAGAGGTTTTAAGACTTTTGGAAGGAATCCAGTGGTTTCTGAGCCACTTCTAACTGTTTCAGGCGAGAGATTATATCCAACGATTATTGAGGGATACATTGACGTGAAATCCAACTGCCAAACATCCTCGTAAATCCCTGGAGAAGGCTGGAGAATCATTCCGCCTTTGTCGACTTGTCTAAGCTCTTCCAGCGTTTTTCTCTTTTCTGCATCGCTCTTCCTGAAAGGGACTGCAATTCCAATTTTCAAGGCTTCATAGACTTCATAGAGAGATATCAGCGTCCCTGGGCTCAGACGGGAAGCCAGATTTGCTGAAATTGCGGAAATTCTCGAAGCCAAGAGAACCCCCTTCAAACCGCCCTCGCGGTAGTTGAAGTTCTCCGTATCGATCAGAATTCTTCCCTCGGGTATTAAAGCCTCCCTCCTAAATTTAGCTCTTCCATAACTCCAGTATGACTTCTGGGGCATTTTTATGAATTTACTTGTTCTGCTGAAAGAATTTGGCGCCCCAATTCTCTTGACAACTTCTTCGATTCTGTGCATCCAGAAATCCACATTTCTGAATAAGATGAGATCCGGATCCGCAGATTCAACTTTGGAGAGCATTTCTTCCACGATCTCACTCTCTTTTCCTACAATTTTCTCCCCATCAATGTAAACTTCCTCAATTCTCTGCTCGAAGATGTTCCCCTTTAACTCAATGCTCAATGAAGTCAATGGAACCTCGAATTCTGAGCTGAATCTAATATCGAATGGCTTTGAACATGGAAAGATTCCCTTTTCTGCCATGAACTTCTGTTCGAGCCTTACATCGACATTGAAGAGTTTGCAGTCCTTTGCCTGCCTCTCCACTTTTTCTGCAACGTCTCTGCCAGCGTAAATTTTGTAGCCTTTTAGCTTCCCGTATATCGTTTTGATCTCGCACTCCTCTATCCTGTAAAAGCTTTCTAAAGCTGAAATCATCTCGGAGTGAAGCGAAGGATCTGGTAGATAAAGATAGAAACTGTTTTCCCACCTCACAGTATTCCTTTTAACCTTCTTGCCGTTTTTCAGCCACAGCTCTACTCTATTCCCTCGTGAGTAACAGTCCAGAATCCACATCGATCGCCTTCAGAATCTCGATAAAGACTGAGAAGACAACAGCCTCCAAAGGATCGTCAAAGGCGTAAAAAGCTTCACTGCTGTGCTTCATTGCCATTTCAGCAAGTTTTTCGGCGTATAGCCTTTCTTCCTTTTTCAAAACCTTTGCAGTTTTCTCCCACCTTTCTGCAATCTTTTTCACTTCCATACGGACGCTTGGAATGCTTCTGCCCATAAAATCACCCTGAAAAGGCTTCGAGAGTTAATTGAGCATTCTTCGGACAGAAAAGTTGTCTAAGCCCGTTACAGCTCGCATCAACAAGGTAATAGCCGTTTTCTTCTCTTTCAACGTAAACATATCTGTCCGCCATCTTTGTGATTAAATCGAAAACCCTGTCCCTGCGACATGAGAAGTAAAAAACTGTTCTGTCAATTCCAATCTGGCGTAAAAGCATTATTAAGTCTTCAAGTGTCGGAAAGTCGCAGTCTTCGAACAGCACTGGATCATGCTCAATGAAAACGACTTCTTCATACGCTTCGAGAAGAATTTCGATCAGCTGGTGCACTGTGAAGGCCCTTCGAACGTTTAAGTTTCTTCTCACTCTTCCGGCAACTTTTGAGCTGTTTCCGATGATGTATAAGGCTGAAATCGCCCTATGATTATCCAAAGCCATTTTGCAAACTTCTTCTGGGGCATAGACTACGTTAAAACCTCCCTCGATTTCAATTGAGAGCACCTCGATCATATCCCTTAATACCCCTCAGCGAATAAGAACTTGGACCCCCGATTGCAAGTGACCTTCAGCTAAGATTTATTCACCGCAGACGAATTATCGTTGATGAGCATATTCCGAAACAGAGACGTCTTTGACCCCGACTACGTCCCAGATCAGCTTCTATTCAGAGAATCCCAGCTTAGACAGCTTGCCTACTGTATAGAGCCCGCAAAAAATGGCTTCTCTCCGCTGAATGCACTATGCCTCGGCCCGCCGTCAACAGGGAAGACTTCGAGCATAAGATTTATTCTTGAAAAAGCAGAGGAGGAACTCAACTTCCTCTACTCCTACATCCGCTGTCCCCGCTTCAAAGATGCTTACAAGATCTTTTCGAAGATCTTCTACGACGTGTTCGCCCATCAGCCACCGTCCATGGGGATAAGCAAGGCGGTTTTGATGGAAAAGGTCTGGGAAAAGCTCGAAAAGCCCTTGTTGGTTGTTCTTGATGACCTCAACTTTCTCAACAAAGGCTGTATTAACGATGTCCTATACGAGATCCTGAAAGCTCCAGAAGAATTTGGAGTTAAGGTTGGTGTGATCTCTGCAGTTACAGATCTCAAGTTTCCGCTTTCACTGGATCCCTTCGTTGGGAGCATTTTTCACTATACAGAGATTTACTATCCGAGCTACAGCGAGTACGAGATAAGGGAGATTCTGAAAAAAAGAGTTGAAAAGGGCTTCTGGGAGGATTCAATTGACAAAGAAGCATTTGAGAGAGCAGTGGAGATAACAAAAAAAGCCGGGGACGTTAGATACGGCATATTTTTGCTTAAGTCAGCAGGGATAATCGCTGAGAGCAAGAAAAAAGATAAAATAACAATTGAAGAAATTGAGATGGCTCATGAGGGGGAAGCTGTGCCTTTTATAGCCAAAATAGTTTCAGCACTGAACAGTGATGAGAGAGCTGTGCTTAGGATTGCTTACTCTCAGGAAGAGATATCTACTGGAGAGCTTTATGAGCTCGTGAGCGGAGAGGTGAAGATGAGCTACAGGAAGTTCTACGATATTCTGGAGAAACTCGAGAGATTGAAGTTAATTGAGGTCACTTTTGGTGAGAAGGGCAGAGGAAGGACGAGGTATGTCTACAGAAAGTTCGATATCAGAGCTATGGAAAAGGCTTTAGAGTTTTAAAATACTCTTGTTTGTGAGGTAGAAAGATTTTCGCGTCGTTCAGCTTACAACGCGATAAGGCTTAGATGGTTCGACCTCCAGAATTCATTCCGCTTTAACAAAAACCTTTTATCTTTGGGATTTATGGTTCGGCATGGAAGAGATTGTTGAGACGTTGAGCAAATTTTTGGATGAGGAGGATCAAAAAGTTCTGAAAATGCTCTCAAAGGACCAAACAGTGGTTCAAATTCTGAAGAAAATATTTGAAGAACCCGAAAAGGCTGAGAAATATCTCATACTAATCAGAGATAACTACCTAGCAGTTCTATTCGCAACAAAACTTGCTGAAAGAATATCATGCTATTTGGATGGAGAGGATGAGGAGAAATGTTTGAACGTCTTCTTTGTTGGAATAAACTACTTAAATGAGTTTAAAGAGAGGAGAGCAATTCAGAACGTATTTTCACTGCTTAAAGAGGCCATAGAAAAAAGACTAGCTCTTGGAAAATTCGAAACCACTGCAAAGCTTGTGACATCCTTCAAGGAGTTTGGATTCAACAATTATATAAAAAGATTGCTATTCCATGCGCTTGAAGTCTCGGAATCTAAGGATTTTGCGAGAGCGATAAAGATCTTGGATCTTCTTCCAAAAAATGAGGAAGTTGTAACTGTGAAGGCTCATATCCTGCTTGAATGGGGAAAAACGATCTCTGTGAGCGATCCTGAGGCTGGTCTGAGAAAGATCGAAGAAGCGCTTAGGTTGAAAGACTTAGTCCCTGCAAGAATTGCGATGGCAGAGATCTATGAGAGCATTGGAAACTATCCAAAGGCTTACGAGATCTATTCGTCGCTCAAAAATCAACCGGGTATAGAGAGAAAACTTCTGAGGCTTTTATTGGAGTGGGGGGAAGAAAGTAAAGATTTAGAGAAGCTTGAAGAAGCCAGGATCCTCGCTGCGGGCGATAGTGTTTTATTAGAGGAGATAGAGAGAAGGATAAGGAAATTGAAGGAATCAAAAGTTTAAAGACTCTCGGGATCGTAGCCAAGCACCGCTACCCACCACCACCTCGCCATGTCTACGAGATCTTTGCTGAAGGCCCCTGATAGAGTGTATTCTCCGTCTCGGATTGAGATCATCCCCGCACCAATCAGCTTGTTTCTCATTGAGTAAAAGGAGGAACGGACCATTTTAAGTTCTTCAAGGATCTTCTCCCACTCCTCAACTCTCAAGGGTTTACCCATCTTTTGCCTCTCTTCAACAAGATTTAGGAACTTTATAGCCTTCATCGCAACCTCTTCTTTTCTGAAGATCCTTCTCATAAGCTCCAGCATTGGATTCTTCGATTGAGAAACTCTGGCTGTAGCAGTAGATCTCACTATGAGGGAGGTTGCGGTTTTCGGAGCGTCTTTCACTTTCACAGAGAGATTTTTCGGGAAAGGATTATATTTTTATCGATGAGATGCGCGGAGCTTTTGCGGTCTTTTCAAAAGCCTCAGAGGTTAGACCTTTTTCTGCAGCATCGATCACAGAATGCTTATGCTCTACCTCATTTTTGTGGATTATTTCATATTCCACATTTTTATCCTCAACACATTTTTTAATCAATCTCTCTCTTTCAGACAAACGTGCGTTCTTTCCCGTTTTTATTTCAACGAACACAATTTTCCTTATATTGCCTTCATCCAGTCCATCAAAGATTATAAAGTCTACCGGAGTCCCTATAAATCTGGCATCCTTTGGGTTATACTTGAACCCTGGTAAAAAAGGAATTAAATGTTCTGTCACCTTTCCTCTGATAACCGCTTCGCTTTTCTTAATAGCTTCTTCTCTAATTCTTTTCTCTTCTTTTGCCCTCCATTGTTCAAATAAAATCTGCAAGTTCTTCTTTAATTCAGTTTCCTTCCATTTTTCAAGTTTTTCTACTGCACTAGCTTCAATCTGGCCTTTTAGCGCCTGTACATATCTTTCCAGCTCACTTTTCTTCCACTCTTCAAATTTTTCCATTGCACGGGTTTCAATTTCCCCACTTAGCTTGGAGTATTTCAAAAATAAGTAGATCAAGGCTGTTGTCAGTATTACCAGCAAAAGCTCAATCATTTTCTCAACTCCATTTTACGCTTCTTTAATGTTTGGCGAGAGTCATCGAGGAGATCGATCCAACCAGGTATTTTTAATTTTTTGATTTTGAGCTTTGGATGTTTAATATAGTTCCCCTTTTCCTTAGTTCTTTTTTCTTCCGACTTTGCATATTTTCAAACCCTTATCCTAGACTTCTGGGATAATCTCTAAAATTATGCTCCTTCCCGTAAACTGTCCCAATTGCAATAAACGTGGATTAAAACAGCGATAGGTCATTAAGAATTCGGTTATCTTAGTTCACATTAAGAGCTGAGAAAATACATTCTGAAAGAACAAAACATCATCAAAACATGGGAAGAGGAAGAGATTGAGATATAAAATTGAGGAGGCAAAGGCAAGCAGTAGAAATAATGCTTCTAGTATATCACAATTTTCAACAAAAATCAGAAAATATTTGGTCAATCCTCTGACTTACCGAAATTTGCGTCAGTTGCAGCAGAAGTCTTCCTAAGCGTGCAGCATTCTCTTTAGCAGTAAATGCGACTTCTTCGGAGTTCTTTGTTACACTGTTTACTTCTGCAATTAAGTTTGTGGAGTTGTTGTACAGCTTTTCGGAAATAGATTCACCAAAGTGGGTTCCATCGAGTAACGACAGCACAGTTATTAAAGAGCTACCAACAGAGACCAGCGTCGTAAATACTTGCATAGCACAAAGTACCATGCCACTTCCAGCTACGAATAGCGTTGCGAACACCTGTAAAGCTCCCAAAGCTACAGATAACCCTACTAATCCAGTGGAAAGTATCAGCGACACCACTCCAAGCATAGTCGCCATTAGGGACGGTAGTAGCGCCAGCAATGCGAGCATTATCTCATCACCTCAATTACTATTATTATCATTAACTGACTAATAAACTTTTTCCTCTCTTTCAAGAAATTTAACAAATATAAGCAATAATTTAAAATTTAAATAGAGGTTGTATATGTAACAAACTGGAACAAAATCTGAATCCGTTAAAAAGCCCCAAAATCCAAAAGAAGCCACCAGAAAGGACTTGCACGTAAGGATTTCTAAAGAGGCTCATGACTGGCTCAAAAACAACGTTTCTAACATCTCAAAATTCATAGAAAAGCTCATAAAAGCCTAAAAATCCCAAATCCAGCAGGCTTATATTTTAATAGGAAAAACAGAAAGCCACGGGCGGGATTTGAACCCGCGACCGCTTGCTTACCAAGCAAGCGCTCTTCCAGCTGAGCTACCGTGGCTTTTTGGAATATAAGCGCTTTCAGATTTAAAAATTTTCTATCTCGAATTTGTCTGCCTCACTGTAGGGGGTAGTCATCAACAGCCTTATTCTCTTGGCAGTCTTTTCCCCTACTTTTGGGACTTCCATGAGTTCCTTTTCACTGGCTGTGGCTATTCTCTCTATTGTCTGGAAGTGTTCGAGCAAGTTCTTCGCAATAACGCTTCCAACACCCGAAAGGGCTGAAACAACATATTCCTGCTCCTCTTTAAGAGTTCTTTTTGTCTTTCCATAGTGTTCAACGACTTCCCGTCTTCTCTCTTCTTGCTCTCTCCTTGCAATTGCGAAGATAAACTCTGCAGTCTCTTTTTCATCTTTGGTGAAGATCATGGGTATTCCGAAGTCTGTAACGATTGTCGCGATCGCCCCTCTTATCGCGTTTGGATGCACTGCTCTGCGATATATGTTTTCCCCTTCAAGAACTATTATCGGCCTTGAGTAATTCTTAAGTTTAATTAGCTGTGTAAAAAGTCTGTCCGAGATCAGGCTGTCTACAAAGTCGTCAACGGTTTTTCTCTCAACCGCAACCCTGTCACTTAGAACATAATCTGCTATTTCTAAATTTTTAACCTCAATATTTGCACCAAGCTCTCTTAGAAGTTTAACAACTTCCGAGCGCATCTCCCTCGAATCGACTATGATCCTAATCCCCGTTTTTTCGAATTCGCTCAGAGTAATCTGCCCTTTTAGCTCTCTCTTTTCGAGCATGGACTTGATCTCTCTCAGTTTTTCGAACATCGCTCTCTCTTTTCTTAAACTGGTGTAGTAGTAGACCTCATCTCTCGTTCCTTTTGCCATTAGAACGACTATTCTTCCCTTTCTCCCTCTTCCAGTTCTCCCTTTACGCTGTATAGCTCTTATTTCCGAAGGTATAGCCTCGTAGAATACGACGAGGTCTGTCGCTGGAATATCGAGCCCCTCCTCCCCTACAGAGGTTGCTACTAGAACCTTGTATACCCCCTCCCGAAACTTCTGCAGAACCTCGATTTGCTCTCTCTGCTTCATCCCCTTCTCGTTCTCTCTATCCGCCTGACCTATGAACTTTACAGCTGGAGCGATCTTCGAGATCTCGGACACGAGAAAGTCTGCAGAATCCCGATAATTTGTAAAAACGATTATCCTTGAGTCCTCTTTTTCCCTTAACTGCTCCTTGATGATCTCCTTCAGTTTCTCGATTTTTGGATGTTCTATGTTAAGTCTCATTGCAAGGAGCAGGGCGTCTCTGAAGCCTGGATCGCTCGCAATGCTCTTTGAAGCCTTACTACCCCCTCTTGAAGAACTCTCTTTCAAGATCTTGGTCAGATAACTCTTAAAGCTCTCAACACTCTGCGTCTCGATCAGTTCCACAGCATGTGAGAGCTTGAGGATCTCAGCAAGAATTGAGCTCGCCTCGAAAAGCTCAGGCCTTTGTTCTTTTGAAAGTTCGCTCTGTATGATTTCTTGAAGCTCCAAAAGTTCTCTCTTTGTAGTCTTCTCAGCGATCTCTATGCCGAGCTCTTTCATCTTTTTAATTCTGATCTTTAGGCTTGCCTCTATTTTCTCCTTCAGCAACATTATCTCCTTCGGAACCTCGACCTTGATCCATTCTATCTCTTTCTCGCTTACATATGGGCGCACATCATCGTCAAATTCCGTCCTGAGCTCTATTGACTCTATGTGCAAATTTTTGATTACCTCCATGATTCTCTCAGGGTCGCTACCCGGGGAAGCGGTTAGAGCCAAGATCAAAGGCTTTTCTGCCCTCTTCATGTATTCCTCTGCGATGAAAACGTAGCTGTAGTTTCCGACCGCTCTATGGGCTTCATCAAAGACCGTGATCACGACATCATCAATACCGACTCTGCCCGCAATTATGTCATTTTCAACAACTTGAGGAGTTGCAACGATAACTTTGGCTTTCTCCCAAAGCTTTGACCTTTTTTCTGGTTCATCTTCACCGCTCATTGCAACTATTTCATCCTCTCCTATCTTAAGGGTCTGCTTTAAGAAATTGGCGTGCTGTTCCACGAGCGGTCTTGTTGGAGCTAGGAAAAGCGCTCTTCCTTTTTCGTTCAAAAGTCTTGAAGCAATGACAAGGACAGCAATAGAGGTCTTTCCAAGCCCTGTAGGGAGTATTACGAGCGTATTTTTTATTAGAGCGCTTGTTGCAATCGCGATCTGGTACAATCTCCTCTCAAGAGCCCCCTCTTTAATCAATGGATGAACTACGAACTCCACAACTCCTCGTTGCATTTGCCTAATAAATCTTTTTCCTCAAATCAAAGATTTTGTCGAACGTTCTGATTAATAAAAAAGTATAAATAGTCATAGAGTTTAAATAAATACATGCTTGGCTGGAGGGAGATGCTCAGAGAGGTCATTCTCTCGATTGTAATGGTTTTCTCCGCAGCTGCTCTCGTCTACGAATGGCTCTCGATGTATAATAGATTTGAACCAATACTCGTTTTTCTTGCCGCTCTGCTCATGACAAGCTTGGCGATGCTGTTGATCAGCGTGGAAATGAGAATGAGAGAAATGACAGAAGAATTCCAGAACGTAAAAAGGACGATAGCCATAAGCTCAGACGAGCTTGAAAGCAGAATCTCGAGGACTATAAGACCCGATATAAGAGAGTTGGGCGAAAGAATAGATGCACTACAAAGGAAGTTATTTAGATAACTATTTAAGCCATTTCGCCGTTGAGATCGAGGGGGTGTCGCTCTGAGTGATGAGGAAGTAATAAGAGTTAAACTTCCAGACAAGAGGAAAGGGGAGATGTTTGGAATCGTCTCTTCGATGCTTGGTGCTGGACATATCAAGGTTAGATGTGAAGATGGAGTGGAGAGACTCGGAAGAATTCCGGGAAGGATGAGAAAGAAAATCTGGATTAAGGAAGGAGATGTTGTTATAGTTGTCCCCTGGCCATTTCAGAAGGACAGAGCGGACATAGTATGGCGTTACACGAATCCACAAGCCGAATGGCTTGAAAGAAAAGGTTATTTAAAGTTTTAAAATTATCTTTTTCCGTATTCCGTTGCAAGCTTTTGAATTTGCTCTTCATTAAGCGGTTCAGCACAGCAGATCTGCATTACTTCCGATTCACTGCCTATATATGTCCAGTTATATGGTTCTGGCTTAACGGGGTTTGATGGATCTCCAATGTATGTTATATAGTCAAATTTAAGAGCTTTCTTCCAGTCTTCTGGAAGGGGAACAACTCCTTTTATAGACTGAAGACTTTTTGAACTTTCATTCCAGGTCGTCATCACAATCTTGCCCGTTTCAAGGTATTTCTTCACATTCTCGTTTCCATGACAATCGTCGCAACTCTTTGCCTTCTCGCTTATCGAGTGAGAGTAGAAGGGCTGAATTGTTACGAAAGTTCTGTTGTGGTAGACTGCAGTCATGAAGTTGGCGGGATATACCTTCCCGTTGAAGTTAACGAGGATCTCAAAACCCGCTATTGGTCTAAAAGCCCTCTTTTGATGCTCTTCAGCACTTTCAAGGTGGCAGTTGTAACATGTAATTACAGTTGTCTGATGACAGGAGGTGCAGTAAACCTTCCCGTGGAGATCGTGAACCGCACTTCCATTGTATTCATGACAGTCTGTGCATTTAACCATCGTTTCTCTCTTCAGCAATGTTGGATAGTGCTTTCCATCGCCCATAACATCTTCTTTGCTATGACAATCCATACAGCCCATACCTTTGTGCACGTCAGTTAAATTCAAAACAGCTATTTCTGTTCTCTGCCTTGAATGGCACTCCAAGCATCTCGAATCATCCACTTTATCCCCGGGAGTTACATGGCAGTCATAGCAGTCTGGAGTGTATGTTTCGGTGGAAATTGGTTCTCCGTTGGCTTTTGTGCTCGCATGGCATTTTACGCAACCGAAATCATCTATGGGCTTCTGCGTTATCAGCTCTATTCCTCCATGCTCTGCGGAATAAAAGGTTATTTTGCCCTGCCTTGTGTAGTGAAGACTTGTGTTAAAGTTTTTGGCCCAGTCGGTTTTTATCTCAACCCTTTCCTGGGGCTGGGAACAACCAAGAAGGAGTGCAATGCCAATCAGCATCATTACAACTATTAAGAGGCCAATAAACCTCATGCTTAAGATTTTATGGATCTTTGATTATAAACTTTTCTCAGTTTTCACACGAGCATCCTTTGTCCAAAGAGCGTAAAAGAAATATGCGAGGGATCAGTTGACATAATATGGAGATAATCAAAATTCTGAAAAGTTGCAGGCAGAAGAGGGCTTTTGTTTTCGGAATGGGGGGAGGAGGGGATATTATAAGCACGATCCCAGTAGCAAATTTCCTCAGGCTTTTTGATTTTGACGTTCTCTTTGGCGGAGTTCTCTGGGATCGGCTGATCGTGGATCCGAAGCCCGGTCCAAGAGCGCTGGAGGAGCTTGAAAATTTCAGGAAGTTCAACGATGTAATAGGCCTGCTGAATGAGAATACTCGAACGAAATATGGAGTAAAGCCAAATCTCGCAAGATCTGCAAAGTATTTCGGCGAAGTTTTTGCCCTTGACATAACCAAGGGGACTAAAAGGCTCGCGGAAGGGCTTGAAGAGTTCATAGAAGAGAATAAGATCGGGCTAACGATCGGAGTTGATGCGGGAGGAGACGCTATCGCGATTGGCTACGAGTCTGGCGTTCGAAGTCCACTCGCGGATGCTGTCAGCGTCGCTGTTCTCAGCGAGTTGGATGGGATAGTTTCTATTACTGGATTGGGTAGCGATGGGGAGCTTAAGTTTGAAGAGCTTATGCTAAACATCGCAGAACTTTTCAAGAAGGGTGGATTTCTTGGTTGTTCTTCTGTTTCCTCGGAAGACTGCAGGGAGATGCAATTGTTATGCGAACAGGTGGTTACAGAGGCAAGTAAAATACCAGTAATGGCATACCGCGGTGAATTTGGGTTAAAAAAGATAAGGAAGGGAAGAACTGTGCTGATAACTCCGATCTCCGCTTTGGTCTTTTACTTCAGAGCAAGGAATGTGCTTGAGATTAACGAAACCGCAAAACTGATAAAAGACTGCGAAGGAATAGAGGAGGCGAATAGAATTTTAAATAAAAACGGGATCACAACAGAGCTTGACTATGAGAGATCAGTCTCCGATTTCAAAGTCGCTTAAATCGACGATTTCTTCATCAAGTTCAAAACCCAAATCTTTCTCTTCTTCTTCATCTTTTTCCTCTTCTTTTGTTTTTTCCTCCTTTTCCAAGATAGATTGCTCTTCCTTCAGCTTCATTAGAGCCTGAATGGCAGTCATTCGGAATTCCTCGAGATTGGGATTGTATTTCTCAATTGCCAGCTTCTCTTCTCCCCTCTCGATCGCCTTTATTCTCTTAAGCGTTGCCTTTGCGGTCTCCAGTACCCAGTAATCCCTTGTTTCGAAGTCCGAAACGTTTATGGTTTCTGGCCTTATCAAAGGGATAACTCTGTCATCCCTTTCAAGAAGCTTTGCCTTTGCCGTAACCGCTACGATCTCCGGGGGGTTTAGATCCGCTAATGATTCAAGGGCTTCTGGCTGAAACTTGCTCACAAACCCGAGAAAGGCTCCCGTTGGGTCAGAAATTCGGATTCGCCACATGTCAGAGTCTGGTTTCACCTCCTCTTTCTCAAGCAGGACCCCGACAATGAAGAGTCTGTTGCATCTGAGGCCAAGCGGAGTTAGCACGTAAACAGCTTCCTTCTCTCCCTCTCCCCCGATCTTGAATTTTGATGCGTTGAACTCTTTCGAAAAAACTCTCTTTGCAACTTCTCTTCTTGCAGTTCTGATCATGCTCCCGCCTCCTCGAGAACTTTTTCAACCTCTTCAATTATTCTTGGCTTGTAGAACTCTGCAGATTTCGCATTTAAGGTCCTAAACCTGAGCTCACCTTTTACTCTAAGATACTTACCCAAGAGTCTCTTTTTTAGCTCCAAAAGAACGACCCCCCTGTCTAAGTGTTCTTCAGCCAGCTTTCTCGCCTCTCTAAGTCCTATTCCAGTAAGAGAATTAATTATTTTCTCATCCAAAATGAGGTCGTATGTCCTCTCGCCATCGTCGAGGACACTCTTAAGGCGCAAAACTTCGTTTGCCTCGACTTTTCCATGCTCTACGCAAACTCCCGCCTTAACAACTCTTCCACATAGCTTGCAGACTTGAATAAGACCGCTGTTCTGCTGGATCGAAACCAATGCTCCAACCACTTCAACCTCTGCATTCTCATCCTTTACTTCAATAGGCTCATCGATTTCCTTCACTTCGCTCGCACTCGTCACCTTTACGCTCTTAAGCCCCATGAATTCGTCTACAACAACCCTCTCGAACAGATAGCACTTTCCCTCTTCCAATCTCTTCTTGTTTGCTTTAGCCCATACAACGAATCTCGTAATCCCTGTTTCGTCGCCTATCAGGCCAGTCTGAGCTATTGCTGGACTGTTCGGCTCCCATAACTGAACAACCTTGGCCTTCAGGCTGACCCATGTATTGGGCTCTATTTCGGAGATCTTGGTAATTGATGGCTTTAAGTCGCCCTTAACGATGTTGTAGTTTTTTCTGAGTCCATTAATTATTGTTCTCCTCGCTTCCTCTTCCGGAACCTTGAATTCATACAGAAGGAGCTTCAATCTGTTCTCAATTTCTTTTCTCGAGACACCATAACTTTTAAACCTTTCGTATATCTCTTCAACAATCGCTTGGAATCTATTTTCAGCCATGGGGTTAAATACTCGATCAGAGTAAAAAAGCTTTTGTTAGGGAAGATTTAAAAGTAGAAGAACCGATTTTTCTTATGGAACTTCTCTATCCCGTGGAAAGTGATCTTCGAAGAGCTGTGGAGATTCTTAGAAGAGGCGGTCTTGTAGCATTACCCACCGAAACCGTTTACGGCTTATGCTGTGATGCATTTAATGAAGAGGCTGTTGAAAGACTTTACGAGCTCAAGAGAAGACCAAAAAATAAACCCCTGATCGTTGGCGTAGGCAAGATCGAGGAGATATACGAGATCGCAGAAGTAAACGAGATCGCTGAAAAGCTGATCAGGGAATTCTTCCCAGGGCCTCTAACGCTTATCATGAAGAATAAAAAGATACCACCCATTGTCACCGCAGGCTCTGAAAAGGTCGCAATCAGGATGCCCGCTCACGAAATACCGCTGAAACTATCCACAGAGCTTGGAAGACCAATAGTGATTCCATCAGCGAACATTTCTGGAAGACCAAGCCCTACGAAATATGAGCACGTGCTTGAAGACTTCGGAGACAGCTTGGATGCGGTGATCGTTGGGGAATGCGGTATTGGAATCGAATCAACGATTTTAGACGTTACTGTCTCTCCAGCCAGACTAATCAGACCGGGAGCTGTTAGCACAGATATTTTGAGGAACTTTGTCGATTTGGTCCCATCTGAAGATATCTTTGGCCAGTATGAGATTTTCGCAGACGTTTACGTTTTTGTTGGAGAGAAGGTTGATGAGGTGATAAGAAAATTTCTTGAGAAAGAAAAGAATGCCGTCGTAATAGCAAAAAAAGACGTTTATGGGGGAAGAGTCATAGAAGTTGGAGAGAGCGTGGAGAGCTATGCTATGAACATCTTCGATGCCCTGAGAAAAGCGGAGAAGATGGGTGCAAGAGTGATCCTCGTCGAAGGAATAGAGGAAAAGGGGATCGGTGAAGCGGTAATGCATCGCCTATACAGATCCGCAAGAAGTGTAATCAGGGTTTGATTAGCAAAAGCTTTAAATCGTCACTTAAATTTGCTTTTCATTATGAAAGAACAGGCAGAAGTCAGACAGCTTAGGGAAGGAGGGTACATTGTAATCGATGATGAGCCATGCGAAATCATAAGCATTTCTGTAAGCAAACCGGGAAAACATGGAGCGGCAAAGGCTAGAATAGATGCCATAGGCATCTTTGACTCGCAAAAAAGAAGCATAGTGGAGCCAGTTACCGCAAAGATCTACATACCGATGGTCGAGAGAAAAAGAGCACAGGTGCTAAGCGTTGCAAGGGATAACGCCCAGCTCATGGATCTAAGCACTTTTGAAACCTTTGAGCTTCCAATCCCAGAGGATCTCAAGGACAAAGTCGAACCTGGAAAAGAAGTTATTTATATAGAATCCCTTGGGAAGAGGAAAATCGAAAGGATGGCCTGATGCACATAGACAACTATTTCTCAATCTCAAACTCAGATGTTAAGGATGCAGAATTCGTGATATATGGAATTCCATACGATGCAACTCAATCCTTTAAACCTGGCTCGAGGTTTGCTCCGAATGCAATAAGGGAGGCAAGCTGGAACCTTGAGTCTTATTCACAGTTTTTTTCTTTTGACCTCTCTCTTGCAAAGGTATGCGATGCTGGAAACGTGAATTGCGATGGAAGTTTTGAAGAGATCGGGAAAAGGGTCGAGGAATTCCTGAACGGGATCTCGGGACTTCCAATTGCGATGGGTGGAGAGCATAGCATAAGCTGTTTAGCGACTAAAAAGTTTAAGAAATGCTGTTTTTTGGTTTTCGATGCGCACTTTGATTTGCGAGATGAGTTCGATGGAAATAAGTTCAATCATGCATGCACGACAAGGAGAATCTTCGAGCAGGGTTTTGATGTCGTCATAGCTGGCGTTAGGAGTGGTTGCAGGGAAGAGAGAGTTTTTGCAGAGAAAAATGGAATAAAATACGTGTTCTCTTGGGATCTGAAGAGCTGTAAAGACATCGAAAGACTAATCGAGGAATACGAAAGGATCTATCTCTCCATCGATATGGATGTCTTCGATCCAAGCTTCGCCCCCGGGGTTTCTACCCCCGAACCATTCGGTATACACCCTTATATCCTCTTAGAGCTTTTTTCAGAGATCTCAGATAGGATTATCGCTCTCGATGTAGTCGAGGTTGTCCCCGATGATAATAAGGTGACTCAAACTCTCTCTGCAAAGCTGATTTTTGAATTCATTGCGGGAAAGATCTCAAAGATGAGATGACTTCAAATAAAGAGTGGACTTCATAAGGGTGTTTGAAAATCAGAAAATTTTTAAACATAATTCATATATAAACGCCATCATGGAGGTCGTTTACTGGAAAGAGATTGGAAAAGAGATCGGCAGATTAAAGGTTAAAAAGGAGAGTGTAAGGTATAGAATTGCGCCATTTGTTCAATGGAAAGTGTTAATTGCGGAAAATGACGTGCAAGTTAAAAGTGGTTTGCCTGCAATAATAAAAATCAGAGACGTTGAGGTTCCCGAAAACACGATTCTCGCACCTCTGTCGATCATGAGACATGCACTTGGAACAACAATAGACGTTATCGAGAAGGGTATTTCACGCGTTGAGCATGAGAAAAAGATAACTCACGCTGTGTTCCTGCCTGTCGAAGATGGTATCGTCGAAAAGGGAGATATAATCGGGGTTTTAAAGATCTTCTTCGTAAAAACGGGAATGATCGACAGAATATTCGGCTTCTCTCCATCAGATATCAAGCTCAGGGAAGATATGGTCAGCGCCAATCTTGTCTACAGAGAGAACGGAGAGTTAAAGAGAAAAAAGATAAAGACAAGATTTTTTGGATATTTCAAGAGTTACATTGGAGAATGGGAGCCAATTGTTTCTGCGGAAAATATAGAAGTTAAGAGGGGCGAAGTTAGGAGGATCAAGATCAGAGAGATTCATCTGCAACCAAACACCGTTGTCACACCTCTGCATATAATGAGAAATGCATTTGGAAGTACAATAGAAGTTGTGCAGTGTAAGCCTTCGAAGGTTGAAGAGGAAAAGCTACTCACTGAGGCAATCTTCTTAGCAACTAAAACCGGAAAAATCGAGAAAGGAGATCTGCTGGGTGTCTTGAATGTTTACTACACATCAATCGGAAAATTTGAGCCAAAGATGGGGCCAAAGGAGGAGAAATTTGCGAGATTTGTATATGAGAAGTCCGGAAGGATTTTCAGAAACGGTATGCTCTTAAAACCATTTGCATACAGACGAAAACCGATTTCTCGCTGGGAACCGCTTGTTTCAAATGAGGATCTTTCTTTAAAGAGGGGCGAAGTCGCTGAAATAGAAATAAAGCCTGTAAGGTTGGAGGAAAACACGATCGTTTATCCGCTCTACATAATGAGACATGCCTATGGAACGGTCATTGATCTCGTGGAGAAAGAACCTGCGAAGGTTGAAAGCCCGAAGACTATAAGAAAAGTGCTCTTTATGCCTGTATTCGACGGGGAGGTCAAGAAAGGACAGCTTCTTGGTGTGATCAACGTGTACAATGTGGAGATCGAGCCATATGAAGTGCTGAGCAAGTGGCTTAGTGAGTGGGTAGAGGAGATGAAGAGAGCTCTTGGGGAGGGATCGGAATGAGGGGGGTCATCTTTACGAATAAAGAACTCGATCTTGAGGGTCTTGATATCAAGGAAGTTTATGTTATCTTTGCAAAAGGTGCGAAGAGTAGCATAACCGTTTCAGAAAAGGGAGAAATGCTGAATTTAGCCTTGAGCAAGATGCCGATAATAAAAAGGGCTGAGGAATTGATAGAGAAACTGGAAAAAAATTACGACGTTGTGGGAATGAGTGTTGTTTTTGAGGACTATGAAAAGGAGATCGACCGAGTTCTTGAAGCCCAAAAACCCGATCTAGTTATAGCAGGAAGATACATGCCCATAACTGATAGGCTACTGGAATCAAAATCTGCAATTCTGTTTTATAGGGGCAAAATTTTATTCGATCGTCTGCTTTACGTCCACACAGACGGGGCAAAAACTGAAAGCATAAAGGAATGGCTAAAAAAGGGAAAGGAGATCCTGATCGTCGGTATCGTGAAGCCAATGCTGCCTCCCGAAACGTATGCAAAAAGAATGAGAGAAGCGGAAGAGAGAATCAGAAAGGAGGTTGAGGAACTCTCGAAAGAATTGAATGCAAACAAAGTGGTTTTGATCGGAAGCATTTCTGAAGAGGTGAAGAGAATTGCAAAAGAGTTCGATGCGGACATCATAATTCTGAGCAAAAGTGTTGGAAAAGGTGTGATCGAAGCGGTCTTGGAGAATACTGAAGTTTCGGTCCTCGTCGTTTGAGGTGATTTGGATGAAGTTCGAAATTGTGAAGGTTGAGGTTCCGAAAGATTGCAATGTCATTCTTGGCACCGCGCACTTCATAAAGACCGTTGAAGACTTATACGAGGCTCTGGTTAACTCTGTTCCCGGGATCAAATTTGGAATTGCCTTTTGCGAAGCTTCTGGGCCTTGCTTAGTAAGACATGAGGGCAACGATCCAGAACTGAGAGAGCTCGCAGCAAAAAAAGCTCTTGAAATTGGATGCGGACACAGTTTCATCATATTTCTAAAGAATGCCTACCCGATCAATGTTCTCGGCAAGATCAGGGAGGTTCCCGAGGTATGCACGATCCATGCAGCGACTGCAAACCCATTAGAAGTAGTTATTGTGGAAACAGAGCAGGGAAGAGGAATAATAGGAGTTGTCGATGGGTTCAAATCGAAGGGAATTGAGAAAGAAGAGGACATCAAGGCCAGAAAGGAATTTCTCAGGAAGATCGGTTACAAACTTTAGCTTAGCAGAAAAGGATATAACCTATTTTTCATAATTCAATTGTGCGACTCGTATTGCTCCTCTCATTACTGCTCATAGCGAATGTCAGCGCTATTGAAATCGGAACTGTGAAGATCACGGGCGAGATAACTGAAGGCACATTCATAACTCTTGAATATGCCTACAAACAGGCTAAGACAAGAGATCTTGACGCACTTTTGATCGAGATCGACACGCCAGGAGGTCTTCTTTCCTCAACCCAGAAGATCGTGTCACTTTTCATGAACAGCGAGATCCCGATAATCGTTTATGTTAACAAGGGTTCGATGTGCGCTTCAGCAGGCACCGTGATCCTGTTATCCGCTCACATTGCTGGGATGGCAAACGGCACAGCTATCGGCGCTGCAACACCCGTAACAACCTCAGGCACTGCAGTTGAAAATAAGACGATAAGCTACATTGCAAGCTATCTGAAAGATATTGCAAATGCCCGGGGCAGAAACCCCGAGGTGGCTGAGCGTTTTGTCACTGAAGCCCTCAGCCTTACCGCAAATGAAGCTTACGAATTGAACGTCGTAGACGTTCTTGCGGAAAACAGAGAAGAGCTAATGGAGAAGATCGATGGGAGAAAAGTTATGGTTGCGGATCGCGAAATCGTGCTGAACACAACCCGCTACACATTTGTTGAGATCGAAAAACCATTTCAAGCTGTGATCTACGACCTGATCTCGAATCCGCAAATCGCAGTGATTCTGCTGATGCTCGGAATCTATCTTCTGCTCTTCGGCCTGACATCGCCGGGAATGATGGCGGAAGTAGTAGGAGCAATTTTGCTTATCTTAGCCTTTGCTGGTCTGGGCGTGATACAGGTAAACTATGCTGCAATCTTCCTGATCATCCTCGGAGTTCTATTCCTGATAGCGGAACTTTTAACTCCCACCTACGGTGCATTGGCTGTGGCATCCGTAATTGCAATAACTCTGGGATTGCTTATGATCTTTGAAGAGCCGATGATGCCAAAAGAATTCTACGAATTTTTCCCCAAACTTGCTATAGGTCTTGGTTTGGGAATAGCTGGACTTATGAGTTTTATTCTGATGAAGATAATAAAAATCAGGAGGAAGAGGTCTTCGGTTGGAGAAGTTCTTGGGCTAAGAGGCGAGGTCGTTGAATTCAAAAATGGAAAGGGATTCGCAAAAGTCAGAGGAGAGATCTGGAGAATTGAATCAAATGACGAGCTTAAAAAGGGGGAAGAAGTAATAGTTATTGAGAGGGATGGTCTCACGCTGAGGGTGAGAAGAGTTGATAGAGCTGAAGAAGGAGACGGAAAAATGGTTGGAGAAGTTAAAAATGAGACTGAATCAGGTGGAAGGGGATAAGAGATTCTTAGAGAACATTAAAGCGTACGCGAGTGATTCAGAGTTCTTTATTATGAAATCGGACTTTATTAGGGCTTTTGAATGCGTGATATGGGCATGGGCTTGGTTGGAGATCGGTTTGGAGCTTGGGAAGCTCTATGAGGCTGGGCCAGCACATGCTGGTGAACAGAAAGATCTTGGAAAGAATCATCAGCTATGCTGAGCTTGATAGCGATGACGTTGTGCTTGAAGTTGGCTGTGGAACTGGAAATCTGACAAATGCTTTGATTTCAAGAGCAAGGGTGATCGGAATCGAAAAGGATCCGAAACTTGTGAAGCTACTTGAAAAAAGATTCAGGGATGAGATCGCGAATGGAAAATTTACTCTAATTCATGGAGATGCACTAAAAATCAAATTTCCCAAATTCACCAAGTGTGTGTCGAATATTCCCTATGAGATCTCCTCTCCTCTGATCTTCAAACTGCTGAGGCATGATTTCAAACTCGCTGTTTTAATGCTCCAGCGAGAGTTTGCGGAAAGGCTTGTTGGAGAAGATAGCAGACTCGGAGTAATAACCAAGGCCTACTGCAGAGCAAAACTGCTTGAGAACGTTGGCAGAGAGAATTTCAAGCCAATTCCGAGAGTGGATTCCGCGATCGTGAAGCTTGAACCAGTTCCGATGGTTGAAGTTAAAGATCTGGATCTCTTCGAAAAATTCGTAACCTTTGCGTTCTCCATGAGGAGAAAAAAGCTTGGTAAGATTGTAAGAGAGTTCGAGGAGAGATATGGCTATAGATTCGAGCTCGATGAAAATATGGCTGAGAAGCGTCCTGAAGAGATCGGGGCGGTAAATTTTGCAAGGATCGTGAATGATCTACGAACCCGCTGAGGACAGCGAGCTACTGCTGGAGATCGCATTGAAGGAGGTGAGAAAAGAGGACGATGTTTTAGAGATTGGAGCGGGTAGTGGTTTTATTGCGGAGAAGCTATTGGGAAAGTGCAGATTTCTCCTGGTAACAGACATATCTCCTTTCGCTGTGAGAGAGCTTAGGAAAAAGGGTCTCGAGGTAATAAGAACTGACATCGCAAAAGGCATAAAAAAGAAGTTTTCTCTCATTCTTTTCAATCCTCCTTACTTGGAACTCGAGGATGAGCTCAAGAGGGGCAATTGGGAAGATCTGGCTGTGGATGGCGGAAAAGATGGCCTGGAGGTGATCTGCAGATTCCTTGACTCTCTAAGAAGTATCATGGCAGAAAATGGCAGAGCTATTCTGATCTTTTCATCCATTAACACGCCAAGAATTTTTGAAGAAGTATTGCAAAGAGGTTTTCGCTATGAAATCGTTGGTGAAAGAAGGCTCTTCTTCGAAAGGATATTCGCTATGAAGATTTTCGAACAAGAACGAGATCCATGAGCTCTTCTCTTACCTCTACGCCTCTGGCAGTTTCAACTTTTCCATTTTTGACCTTTAAAATTTCTCCCGGTTTTAAATCTGGATCGGGAGACGATACGATTTCGTAGATTCCATCCGATACGCAGGCAAGTCTTTTTATCTCTCGACTACATCCGCCACACTTAGATTCGAGGATAGAAAAGACGGAAGAGAGCTTTTTTGCCACATCTTCATTCATATGGTGCTCAAGCTCGCATCCGAGCTTTTCTGCAATCTCATCCTTAACTCCTATGAGCTTGAAGAAATTGGATGCTATAATGTAATGCTTCTTTATCCTTTCGGCGATCTCTTCGCCACTTTTTGTTAAAACCGCTCCTTTGTAGGGGTTGTAATCGACGTATCCCATCTCCTTTAGTTTTAAAAGCATTTCTGTTACACTCGAGGGGCGCACACCCAAACTCTTTGCCAGATCTCCAGTTTTCGCTACTTTTCCACTTTTCTGGATATCGTAGATTGCCTCAAGATACTCCTCAACTCTTTCCACGCCAAAAATCAACTTGATGAATTAAATCACTTTCGGTGTGAAGCATGAGCAACTCGGGGAAAACTTAAATATTCACGTAAACTGCTTCTTGCATGTATTCGGACATTTTCAATGCAATAAAGAAGCACAATGAAATGATGAAAAGTTCAATCCCGCTCATAGCAAGCGAAAACCTGACCTCAGAACTCGTTAGAAAATGCTACCTTTCCGACTTTGGACACAGATACGCTGAGGGTAAGGTTGGGGAGAGATACTACGCCGGTTGCAAGTTCATAGACGAGGTAGAGGATCTCGCTATAAGGCTAACAAAAAAACTTTTTGATGTTGAGCATGTGAACCTACAGCCTATCTCAGGCGTTGTAGCAAATCTCGCTGCCTTTTTCGCTTTAACAAATCCTGGGGATACTGTTTTTAGTATCTCTGTGCCCTGCGGTGGACACATAAGCCACGACAAGATATCCGCTGCTGGCTTGAGAGGTTTGAATGTCGTCTATTATCCATTCGACGTGGAATCGATGAACATCGACGTTTCCGAAACAGAAAAGCTCGCTAGAGAAATAAAGCCTAAGCTATTCATCCTTGGTTCAAGTCTCATACTCTTCAGACAGCCAGTAAGGGAAATCGTTGAGATTGCGGAGAATTTAAATGCCCATGTTATGTTCGATGCGAGTCATGTGCTTGGTCTAATAGCGGGAAAGGTTTATCCCAACCCGATCAAGGAGGGGGCTGATGTTTTGACTGCATCCACTCATAAAACCTTTTTCGGTCCGCAGAGAGCTTTGATCTTGAGCAAAGAGAAGGTTGCGAAGAAGATCGATAAAGCGGTTTTTCCTGGAGTCGTTAGCAACCACCATCTGCACTCCTTGGCAGGATATGCAATAGCGGTGATGGAAATGCTCGAATTTGGTGAAGCATACGCTAGGCAGACGGTAAGAAATGCGAGAACACTTGCAGAAAAACTTCACGATTTGGGCTACAAGGTTCTCGGAGAGAAATTTGGTTTCACCGAAACGCATCAGATAGCTGTCGACGTCAGAGAATTTGGAGGGGGTGGACCAGTAGCAAGAAAACTCGAAGCGGTGGGGATAATTTTGAACAAGAACCTGCTTCCATGGGATCCAATCGAAAGCACCGCAAATCCCTCTGGAATACGCATAGGGGTTCAGGAAGTGACAAGACTTGGAATGAAAGAAAATGAAATGATCGCTATCGCTGAGTTCATCGATATGGCTTTGAAAGATAAAAAGAGCCTGCAGGAGATAAGAAAAGAGGTTGCGGAGTTTAGAAAAGACTTTCAAACTGTAAAATTCACGTTTGAGGAGTGTCCAGCATATTCATTATGCTAGAGGATCTCAATCCCGCATTGTTCGAGCGTCTTTCGAAGATAGATCGCTCAAAAGAATTTTTTGAATTTTTAGAAAAGCCTTTGAGAAAAAGCGTTAGGATAAACACTTTAAAGGCAGATTTGGACTACGTTGTAAATAGGCTTTCTGGAATTTTGGAGGAAAAAGTTCCCTGGTGTGGAGAGGGGTACTATATCAACACTGAAAACTTTTCAGCAATTCCGGAACATCAGCTCGGCGTAATATTTTCACAATCATCCGTTTCGATGATCCCTCCCGTGATCATGGAGCTGAAGCCGGGAATGCTTGTCCTTGACCTCTGTGCATCTCCGGGAGCAAAGACAACGCAGATAGCACAGTATATGAACAATGAGGGCTGTGTTGTGGCCAATGATGTCAAGATCGAGCGGATAAACATGCTGGTCTCGAATATTCAGAAATGTGGAGTTCTCATTGCAAAGATCACGATGATGGATGGAAGAAGATTTGCAAGATTTGAGAATAGATTCGATGCTGTTCTTGTCGACGCTCCATGCAGTAATTTAGGCATGATCAGAAGAAGCTTTTCACACGCAAAAAGCTGGAATATTAAAATGAGCCTAGATCTTTCAAAACTGCAAAAAGAACTGCTCATGACTGGCTACAGATGTCTGAAGCCAGGAGGTGTCCTTGTCTATTCCACGTGCACTTTTGAGCCTTTAGAGAATGAAGAGGTTGTTGATTTCCTATTGAGAAATTCTGAAGCAGAAATAGAAAAAATAGACCTGCCAATAAAAGCAATTGAAGGTTTTACTGAATTTGAAGGAAAATCTTATCTGGGTGAGGTGAGGAGATGCCTTCGAATTCATCCTCAGATGAACGACACGGAAGGATTCTTTGTGGCGAAATTGAGAAAATAAAGGAGATGCTAAAAAATCAATTCGACGCGGAAGTTCAGCTTGAATTCTCTATTGGGAGTAATGGTAAAATTTACGCGTATAAGAAATGCGATTTTCCGCTAAAAAACAGAAGTAGAGGCTTGTATTTTGGAAAGATTGAAAAAGACGGTCTCAGACTTTCAATCGAGGGAAGCTTTATTGTTGGCAAAATCGCCAAGAAAGGAGTTTTAGAAATTGATGAAGAAAAGGCGATAAAATGGCTTTGCGGAGAAGACATAGAAGGGAATTATGAGGGTTATTGCATTTTGAAATGGGGGGAGTATTTTCTGGGTTGCGGAAAAGGGAATGGAAAAAGGATAAGAAACTATGTTCCAAAGGATAGAAGACTGAGGTCAGGAGAATTCTGCGATCAGGGGGAGATGGTCTGAGGGCTTCTCAGCCAGTCTCGGTTTAAGATCTACATCGCAGTAAACACATCTCTCAGCAAGATTTTTTGTTGCAAGAATTGCATCCACTCTCCAGCCAAGACCTTTCTCAATTGCTCCTTTAACCCGATAATCATAGAATGTATAGATTCTTTCATTTGGGTGCATTTTTCTGAGAAGATCAACGAATCCGAGGTCTAAGATCTTCTTGTATGCCCTTTTAGCGTCTTCATGGAAGCAAACATGATTTTTAAGCTTATCAGGGCTGTGCACGTCAATTGGTTCCGGAGCGACGTTCATGTCCCCGCAGATCACGATGTTATCGTTCAGATCAAACCCTTTGAGCCATTGATATAGCTTTTCTAACCATCTCAGTTTGTAAGCGTATTTCTCGCTGTCTATTCTGAAACCCTGAGGAACGTATACATTTATGAGCTTAAGATCTCCGAAGTCAGCAAAGATCAGCCTGTCCTCATCCTCGCCGTTTAAACCGAAATGAAGCTTAATTGGTTCTCTGAAAGATGCTATTGCTACACCACTCTGCCCTCCCTTGCCCCTGAAAAAGACATTATATCCGAGTCTGTGAAAGTCCGCAGACGGAAACTTCCTGTCCTCGACCTTCGTCTCCTGCATGCAGAAAAAATCGGGTCTTTTTTCTTTAAGCCATGGGATCACGATGTGAAGCCTGGAGTTTATTGAGTTCACGTTAAAGGTTGCAACCTTCATGGTGTTATTTCAGCATTAAAATTAAAAATCTTGCCTCTTGCGAAGTTCTTGCAAAAACTCTTAACCAAGCATTCCTCACACTTGGGTTTCCTTGGAAGACAAACAGTTTGTCCAAATCCTACAAAAGCTGAATTCAGCTTATTCCACAGTTCTTCTGGAAAGATCTTCTTCAGCTCCTCTTCAGTTTGCTCGGGCCTTTTTGTATTCACAAGTCCTAACCTGTTCGCAATTCTGTGCACATGTGTGTCAACAGCAATAGCTGGTTTATCCATGTAGGCTAATACTATGTTCGCAGTTTTTCTTCCAACGCCAGGAAGTGATAGGAGCTCTTCCATTGTTTCAGGAAACCTTTTTCTTCTCAGAATCTCTGCTATTTCCTTTATTCTCTTAGCTTTAACTCTGTAAAATCCGACAGACCTTATTAGTTCCTCTATTTCCTCAACACTCATCTCAGCAAGCTCTTCAATGGATCTCGCTCTTGAAAAAAGGCGCTCAACAGCTTTTGCTGTCTGCTCATCCCTCGTTCTTGCGCTTAAAACCGTAGCTATGAGAATTTGCCATGGCTCAAGCTTTGTATTATGCAAAAATATTGGAGCATTTCTCCTCTTAGCCTCATATTCCATGAGCTCGATTAGCTTTGCAAGATCCATGTCTCGAATAGAATAAGTTTTTAAAAAGTTCTTCCACGTTTGCATATGAAGTTCGATTATGCGAAAGCGGGAGTTGATATAAAAAAGGCTGAAAAGGCTATAGGTTCGCTCACAAGTATAGTGAAGTTTACGAGAAAGGGATTTGGTGCACCTATTCTTGTTTCTCATTATGCGGGAGTTATAGATGTCGGCGAATTCGGAATTGCGATCACAACAGATGGTGTTGGAACAAAGATCCTTGTTGGAATTGCTATGAACAAGTACGATACGCTTGGCATCGACTGCGTCGCTGCGAATGTGAACGACCTGCTTGCGATCTCCGCAGAACCTCTGGCAATGGTAGATTACATTGCGATGCAGAAGATAGACGAGAATGTTGTTGCGGAAATAGCGAAGGGGCTTGAGGAGGGCTGTAGGATCGCAAACATAACCTTGGTAGGTGGGGAAACCGCAACTCTACCAGATATGATCAAGGGCTTTGACTTAGCGGGGACTGCGATAGGAGTTGTGAAGAAGGATAAGATCATCACGGGAAAAGCGGTAAAGCTTGGAGACGTTATTATGGCACTTCCAAGTTCAGGTATTCACTGCAATGGCCTTACCCTTGCAAGGAAGGTGATCGAGGCTAATGGGCTTTCATACTTCGATAAATTCGGCGGAAAAACTATTGGTGAAGAACTTTTGACTCCTACGAGGATATACATGGAAGTTCTCGAAATTGTGAAGAACTGCGAAGTCCATGGACTCGCTCACATAACTGGCGGAGCCTTCAGAAAGCTTAAAAGGCTGAAGAAGGACGTAAAATACGTTATAGACAATCCGCTGAAGCCTCAGGAAATCTTTAGGTTCATACAGAAGCTTGGAGACATTGAAGAAGTTGAGATGTATCGCACCTACAATATGGGGATGGGGTTTTTGATTATAGTGCCAGAAGATTCGATGAGCGTTGTAGAAAAATTTGGGGCGAAAAAGGTTGGTTATGTAGAAGAGGGAGAAGGTGTATTCGTCAAAGACCTCAGAATCGACTGAGCCAAAGATCCCTGAGGTTTCTGACCAGATCAGAGAGGCGATAAGAAAAAGGCTGAAGGAGTTCGATAAACTTGGCAAAGAAGGAGCAACAAGATTCGACTTCAAACCTTTTTTAGACCTCGAAATTGAGGCAAAATTGGAAACGGAGCTTGCATTCTGCATAGCAACCGCAAACTCCTCAGCAAAGGCTGGATTAAAATTTCAAAAAGCTCTTGAAGAGCTTGAGATTTCGAAACTCGATGTCGAAGAACTTGAAAAGCTTTTAAGAAGTTCAGGAGTTCGTTTTCATAGAAAGAAGGCTTACTACATTCATCATGCTGTGGAAAAGTTGCAAAAGCATAAATTCGAATTTGACAGGGATTTTCTCGTTTCAGAATTCTACGGACTCGGATTTAAAGAGGCAAGTCATTTTTTAAGAAATGTCGGCATAGAAAACGTTGCAATTCTCGACAGGCATATCCTGAGATGGCTTGGCATTGAGAAAAAGTGCATGACGAGAAGAAGATACCTGGAGGCGGAAAAAAGAATGAAAGAAATAGCTCTCGCCCATCAGCTGAGCGTTGCTGAACTCGACCTGCTGATCTGGTCTGAAAAAACAAAAATGGTTTTGAAGTAGTCAGATCTTTAAAGCGAGCTCGAAAGCCTCGTGAGTTGCATCGATCGCTTTTCTTGGCTTTAAACAGTCTCCTATCTTGTAGACCTCCGGAACTTTATCTTTAAGCTCATCGTAAAGCCCGTTATTCGACACTGTTCCAACAGCAAGAACTGCGGTATCGCATTCTATCTCCCTTCTTCCTTTGGGCGTTTCAACCACTACAGCGTTCCTTTTGATCTCAACCGCCTTCGTTTCTGTTAGTATCTCAACCCCCTTCTGGTTGAGGTATAGCAGAACTGTCCAGCGGGTGCTAATACCGATATCCTGTCCGATCTTCGGAAGCATCTCGACGAGCGTCACCTTGCAGCGATCCGCAAGATGAGCAGCGGTATCACAGCCAACTCCGCCTCCACCTATGATCACCACTCTCTTCCCAACCTCTACTTTTCCGCTCAGAACATCGAATGCGGTTACTGCATTCTCCACTCCGGGAATTCTTGGAATTAGTGGACTTGCTCCAACAGCGATTATGCAGACATCAGGCTTTTCTCTGAGCACCATTTCTGCATCTGCGGTTGTTTTGTAGTAGATCCTCACACCAAGCTTTGGCAAGACATTCATGAAGTATTTTCCAAATTCAGCGAATTCATAGGCAAGCGGAGAGCTCGCAGCTATGTTTAGCTGTCCGCCAAGTTTTTCGCTTTTTTCAAAAAGCACAACTTCATGTCCCTTTCTTGCGAGATATTCAGCAGCGGTGCAACCCCCTGGACCTCCACCAACGATTACAACCTTCTTCTTTTTCTCAGCCTTAAGATTTCTCAATTCCGCTTCCCTGCCTGCGGCGGGGTTTACAAGGCAAGTAACAGGCATCGCCTGATTGATCCGATCCATACAGCCTTGCAAGCACGCTATGCAATATCTGATCTCATTGAATCTGCCTTCCTTAGCCTTATTCGGGAATTCTGGATCCGCAAGTAAAGCTCTGAACATCGCAACCATGTCCGCTTTGCCTTCTTGAAGGATCTTCTCCGCTACGAATGGATCGTTGATCCTGTGGCCGATGATAACTGGAACATTTACAGCCTTCTTTATCTCCTCTCCAAGGTAAGCGAAACCACCTCTCGGGACGAGCATCGTTATTAACGGTCTTCGAGACTCATGCCAGCCGGCCATGACATTTATAGCACAGACTCCCGCGTCTTCAAGGATCTTGGCAATTACCTTCATTTCCTTAACCGTGTTTCCTCCCTCTATAAACTCGTCTCCCGGGATCCTTATCATTACGGGGAATTTTCCGCACTTTTCCTTCACTCTCTGGACGATCTCAACAGCGAATCTTGCTCTATTTTCAATACTTCCGCCGTATTCGTCCTTCCTTTTATTCGTTGCAGGGCTGAAGAACTGAGATATCAGGTAGCCTGCAGAACCGATCAGCTCGACAGCATCAAATCCTGCCTTCTTAGCCCTCAAGGCTGCTTCCGCAAACTCATCCTCGATCTTCAGAATCTCTTCTTTTGTCAGCTCTTTCGGAGTTCTTTTGGTGAAGATCGGTGGAGGAATTGGAGAAGGCGCGACTGGCGTTCTATCGGGATCAAAAGAGATCTCATACCTTCCCGGGTGCCAAAGCTGAACCGCACACTTCACATCGTATTCATGGAATATTTCGGATAGCTTCCTCAGCCCGGGAATGAATTTGTCGTCATATATACCGATACCACCTAGGAAGTATGGTTCTATCTTTGCTACACCAACGATTGCAAATCCTATTCCACCCTTGGCGCGTTCCCGATAGAAGTCAAGCATTCTTTCTGTGATTTCTCCTTCGGGCGTGTGGTAATTCAGTTCCGCTGCTGGCATGACGATGCGGTTCTTTATCTTCATTCCCTCGATTTCAATAGGCTCGAAAAGCTTCATACCCTGTCCACAATACTAACATATAAAATCTTTTCCAAATTAGATTCCGAGCCTTCCGAGTATCTTGCTGAGTAAGGAAAGCGAATAATTTTTCTTTTCTCCAAACTTACCCTCGATCTCGATGTCCTCTGCAGAAAGTCCAAAGCTTTCCATTGCCAATCTTATGTGTGCAATTTCATTGGGATCAAAGCCCATGAGACCTGCAGAAACAAAGTCGCATGCAATGACGTTATTGCTTGCAACCATAACTCCGTGTTTAACTGGTTTTGTGTCCATCTCAGAGTTGCTACCCCCGATTATCCCATCAACGATGGTTAATGATGGTTTTGTGTAATGGAGCAGATCAACGAGTTTCTGACTGATCTTGGGATGCATATACAGTGCTGGCTTTTTGAGGAATCCCATGCTGTTCTTTATTCCAAGTGTCACCTTTGTGAGGTGGTGGACCTTCATTTTTGGAACGCTGAGAAAGTTGTTCCGAGCCTTAATTGCTGTTCTTGCTATCTGAACAGACTTTAGAGCCTTTCCATTTATTTCAACTTCTAAGAATTCGTCTTCGTTCAGATTTATGCATTCCGCATAGCTTCGCAAGTCAAAGGCTTTAAAGCACTTTTCAGCTGAGTCTCTATAGAATCCTCCCTCAATAACAACCATATCCAATCCATGCTCCTTTGCACAACAGACTATAGCCTTAACAACCTCTGGATGCGTTATACAGCCATTCCCGGGATCGTCGAATTTCAAAAAGTTCGGCTTCAAGTATAAGCATTTTTCAAAGCCGAAAACGTCATATACTCTGTCTACGAACTTCCTGACTTCTCTGTAGCTTTCAAGACTTTCAACAAGAACCTTGGGCATAATCTATGTTTATGTGATTAAAAATACTTTTCTCCAACTAAAAAACTCCTGCAAAATTTTTTAAGTAGCTCTCCGTTGAGATTCGTGGATCTTGGGATTATCTACAGCGGAAAATTCGGGGAAAGATTCGTTTGCAATATCGCTGATCCCAGGCTTTGCCCCAAATTCGGGGCGTGTGGGATAGACTTCTGTGACTTCTGCAAAAAATACGATTTTTCGCCAAACATTTCCTTCGTTCAGGAGCTTCCCGAGCCATCCGCTCTGGGACTTTACGTTGAAGAACCAGAAAATCATTTGCCGAGATTTTCATGCGAAGTTCTCGTTGCAATAAACGTTCACCCGGACATCCTCATTTCTCTGCCAAAAATTGGGGAATTCAAGGCCCTCATAGTGCCTGCATGCGATCAGAAGTGGTGTTCTCCAGGATTGAGAAGGCAGTTGAAAGAGAAGTGCGAGCAGATCGGCATTGAATTTCTGGCTCCAAAACCTTTCTGCAGTCTAATTCCCGAAGGAAGGGTTATAAGGAAATTCTGCAGAGATTTAAAAATTGGACGTCCCGAGTTCTCTGTGGATCTTGACGATAATGCTATTGAAAGAGTGGAAGTGTTGCAAAGCGATCCATGCGGTTCCGCTTATTTTGTTGCCAAGAGAATGAGGGGATTCGTGATCGAGAGCAGCGAGGATCTTTACAAAGAAATCCACCAGCATCAGTGCGCTTATCCGTGCATGGCAAGCATGGAAAGAGATATAGAGCTTGTGGAGGCCCCTTTTCATCTTGCTGGCTACATTATGGTCTACAATTTCAGCAAAGCTCTGGGAATAAATGCGAGAGATTTTGTGCCTGATCATTTCAAGGACATCGTGATAATTTAGCCTATGGAGATTCCGGAAGCGGTTAAGGAGCTCTGGGAAAAATATGGGCTCTCTGAAAATGTAAGAAAACACTGCATTGCGGTTGCAGAGTTAGCACTGAAGATCGCTGAAGCAATAGAGAGAAATGGATACAGAGTTGATAAAGAATCTGTGCTTCTGGGAGCTCTTTTGCACGATCTCGGCAGAGCGATAACTCACGATCCTTTTCTGCACTTCATAAAGTCCGCAGAGCTCTTGAAAGCGGAAAGTTTCGAAGAGAAGATCGTGAAAATTGTTGAGAGACACTTCAGTGCGGGAATAACTGCTGAAGAGGCTGAAAAATTGGGATTGGGAGCGAAAGATTATCTCCCAGAAAGTCTGGAAGAGAAGATCGTGAGCTTTGCGGACAACATAACCTTCGGTGACACAGTTAGAGATTTTGAAAGCTTTATGAAACGTCTGGATCAGATCGACCAAAGCTCTCCAGAGCTGAGCTGGTTTACCGCTTCGACAAGACAGAGAGCGATTAAAATGAAGGAGGAGATCGAAAAACTGAGTGGAATGCGGTTTTAAAACAATTTTGATGCGATTCTAAAGAGTGATGGCTCCTTTAAAAGCATTTTAATTGCTCTGACAAGAACTGCCGGTGAAAGAAACGTTGAAGGCCGATCCATGTGAACACCAGAAAAATCGAATTCTTTCATTGCCTTTACAAGCTTATCAAGCTCTCTGTCTTCGAGAGAGTAGACTCTCCTTATTCTCTTTCCAAGGCTTATCTCTCTACCAAGTCCCTTCATGAACTCACGCTTGAATGCGTCAAGTTTTGGAAATTTCTCGGCCATTTTCTCGACAGCGAAGAGAAGGTAGTAAAGCCCGCCTCCCGTGTGTGGCTTTACCATCCCCGCAGAATCTCCAACCAGCGCTACTCTTTGTTTCACAAATTCGACGAGATCCGAAGGTATAATTCCAGAGTTTAGCTCAACAATACTTCCCCTGAATCTTTTCGAGACTGACGGATGCCTCTTCAATAGATTTTGGAGATAAGCTAAAGCATTTCCCTTCGCAATCACTCCAAGCCTTGCAGTGTTACCCAATGGAATTGCATAGGCGAAAAAATCGCTGTAAGCTCTACCAAGGTATATTTCAACAAAATTTTCATCAATTGCCTCGAATTTAGCCTCGATCTGAATCGCTGTCATTATTTCCGGCCTTTTAAAACCAAAAGCCTTTGCAACCTCCGAATTCACTCCATCCGCTCCGATTATGAAATCCGCAGATATTCTTTTATCTCCCACAACGGGAGAGCTTCCTTCAAACTTGACTTTTGACTTTATAACTACATCTGCGAACTCAGAAGCTCTCTCCATCAGCAGTTTGTCGAGTATTTTTCTTTCAATGACATACGCCTCTCCTCGAGCACAAAAATAATCCCCTGAAGGAGAGAAAAAGAAGGCACCCTTTATTTTATTTTCGAGAGCTTTATGGATCTTGCAGTATTTTCTGTAACTCTCAAAACAACAATCGCTTATGAGCCCGGCACACTGAACGGGAAATCCAGGGCTCTGATGCTCTTCGACTAAAAGGACATCATTTTCCTTTCCCAAAAGCGTAGCGGAAAGGCAACCTGCTGGCCCGCCACCAACGATTAAGATCACGCAGATAGTGGGAAAAAGGTATTTAATTATATTGCTAAGGACATCTGTGGAAGTCATATACGAGAATCTCTGCCCGATCTGTGGAAAGGACCTCACTTGGAGAGAGATAAACCAACGCTTTTGCGAGTTTGAAAAAAGAAATCTTTGCTCAGAAGAGGACATAGAGAAATTTGCTGAGTTCTTCAAAAAAGTCGTCGGAGAACCAAGAGAGATCCAGCGTATGTGGGCCAAGAGAGTTTTGCGGGGTGAAAGCTTCGCACTTACAGCTCCAACAGGAATCGGAAAGACGTCTTTTGGGCTTGCGATCTCTTTATTTTTGGCTTTGCAGGGGAAGAGATGCTACATAATTTTTCCAACTTCTATACTTGTAAAGCTCGCAGTTGAAAATCTAAGGAATTACGCGGGGAAGGCTGGTGTGAAGATAAGCCTAAACGAGCCCGGTGAGATTTCAGTTGGTTTTTACCATTCAGAGGTCAACCGCGATAGGTTTTTTGAGCTACTTCCAGATTTCAGGATACTGATCACCACTTCGCAGTTCCTTGCAATGAACTTTGAAAGAATGAAGGGAATTCATTTCGACTTCATCTTTGTGGACGATGTTGATTCAGTTCTGAAAGCATCAAAAAACGTTGAGAGGATTCTAAACCTTCTCGGCCTTGATACGGGAAAGCCTTTGGGCACGCTTGTGGTATCGACAGCCACAGCTAAAGTAGGTAGGAAAGCGGAGCTTTTTAGAAAGTTTCTCAACTTCACCATAGGCTCTTCACACTTCTACATGCGAAACGTAGAAGATTTGATTGTTGAAAATCCAGATTCTCTCATAGAACTGCTCTCGAGATTGGGAACAGGGGGGATAATATACGCAAGGAGCATAGAGGAATGCGAAAGGATCTACGAGACCCTTAAAAAAGACTTTAGAGTTGGAATTGTTACTTCAAAGGACTCAAAAGACTTTGAACTTTTCTCAAAAGGCGAGATCGACCATCTCGTAGGAACCGCACATTACTACGGGACGCTTGTAAGAGGAATAGATCTGCCAGAGAGAATAAGATTCGTTTTCTTCATGGGTTGTCCGGTTTTTAAGATTAAGCTCGAAGAAATAGAAAAAGTTCCGCTTCAAATGCTAAAGACTCTCGCATTAATCTTAAGAGAGGACGAGAGGGTCAAAGGGCTCATACCAAAACTGAAATCGCTTGAGAAGATCGAAGGTGAACTCAGGAGTGTGATTAGGGATGTGCTTTCTAAAGGGGATCTGAACTTGAAAGATGTTGTGATCAGAAAGGGAGAGATCATTTTCCCAGATCTGAGGACTTATCTGCAGGCTTCTGGTAGAACTTCGAGACTGCATGCGAAAGGCATAACAAAGGGGGCAAGTTTTGTTTACGAAGAGGACCCGGAAGTTCTCAAGGCTTTTATTGAAAGGGGCAAATACTACGATCTCAGCTTTAAACGATTAAACGAGATCGATCTGGATAAGCTAAAAAAGGAGATCGATGAGAGCAGAATTGAAAAGAAGGAGTTTGAGGTCATAAAGCCCGCGCTCCTAATAGTTGAAAGTCCTACAAAGGCTAAGCAGATAGCGAGATTTTTTGGGAAACCGAGCGTGAGATTTCTGGACTCCATACCTGTTTACGAGATCCCCACAGACAAATATCTGCTTCTGATAACCGCAACGCTGGGACATATCACGGACCTCGTAATAAACAGGGGATTCTACGGTGTTCTTGATGGGTTTATACCTGTCTATGCAACCATAAAAAGATGCGCAAACTGTAATAACCAGTTTACAGACGAGAAGATCTGTCCGAAATGTGGCAGTGGAGAAGTTAACGACGCATTGAAGAGGATTTCTGTTTTGAGAAAGTTAGCGGAGGAGACTGGGTTCGTGATCATCGGAACAGATCCCGATTCGGAAGGAGAAAAAATAGCTTGGGATCTTAAAAATCTGCTGTGCGGAAAGGTATTAAGAGCTGAATTTCACGAGATCACAAAAAGAGCTTTGATCTCTGCTCTCAACGAGCTCAGAGATCTGAATCTAAGTCTCTTAAAAGCTCAGGTTGTCCGCAGGATTGAAGATCGATGGATCGGGTTCGTTTTAAGCCAGAAATTACAGGAGCATTTTGGTAAAAGGAATCTGTCCGCTGGAAGAGCTCAAACTCCCGCGCTTGGATGGGTTATTGACCGATACAATCGAAGTAGAATCAAAAAGACCTTTGCATATATTCCAGAGCTTGAAATTGCAATTGAGACTGATAAAAAGGAAGTTGAGCTAAAAATCGAGCTATTAGAGGATAGAATAGAGTTTAGACCTCCTCTTCCCCCATACACAACAAACTCACTTCTTTTTGATGCAAATACGATCCTAAAGCTTTCAGCTGTTCAGACTATGGAAATAGCCCAGGAACTCTTTGAGAATGGACTAATAACATACCACCGCACCGATTCTACTAGGGTAAGCGAGTTTGGAATGCGTCTGGCCAAGGAATATCTCGGAGAAGATTTCAGAGGTAGGGAGTGGTTTTCTGAAGGTGCTCACGAGTGCATAAGGCCCACAAGAGCTATTGACAGATTGACACTTGAAAGGCTCATCGATGAAGGCATTATAGAAGTCGAGGGATTTAAATGGCCTCATTTTGCTCTTTACGATCTGATCTTCAGGAGATTCATGGCATCGCAGTGCGCTGATCTGGAAGTCAGAGTGAAAAAATACAGGATAACAGCAGACGGGAAGAGTTTCGAAGAGGAGAGAATTGTAGACGCTAAAGGTAAAGCTTACGAGCTATACAAGTCAGTCTGGATTAGGAAGGAGCTAAAAGAAGGGAATTTTAAGCTTAATGCTGAAATAAGAAAAGTTCCTTCCGCTCCACTTTTAACTCAGGCTGATCTGATTAACCTGATGCGGGAGAGAGGTATCGGAAGACCTTCGACTTACGCTGTGATCATCGAAAAGCTATTCAAGAGACATTACGTTGTAGAAAAGAACGGAAGACTGATACCAACCAAGGATGGCATCTCCGTCTACGACTTTCTGGTCTCAAATTACTACCCATATATCTCGGAGGAGAGGACGAAGCTCCTGGAGGAAAAGATGGATGCAATTGAAAATGGGAAGATCGATTACCTCTCAGCCTTAAAAGAGCTCTATGAGGAAATAAGCCAGATAAGATGAAATCTGCTGAGAACGATAAAAGTATTTTAAATCGCGGTGGGACTCGGTAATATGAAAGAGCTCGAATTGATATTCAAAAGAGTCTCGATAAGAAAGTTTCTCCAGAAAGAGATTGACGAGGAGACCATAAGGCTGATATTGGAAGCGGGAAACGCTGCACCCTCTGCTGGTAATTTACAGGCAAGAGATTTCGTTGTTGTGAGAGATCCGAAGATCAAGAACGAGCTTGCAAAAGCTTCGTTAAGGCAGATGTTCATAGCTCAGGCCCCAGTAGTTATTGTGGTTTGTGCGAACTATCCGAGAAGCATGAGGGTTTATGGGGAGAGGGGAAAGCTATATGCTGAGCAGGATGCAACAGCAGCGGTTGAGAACATTTTGCTTGCAGTAACAGCGTTAAACCTTGGAGCGGTATGGGTTGGAGCTTTTGACGAGCAGAAAGTTTCTGAAATCCTGGCTCTGCCCCCAAATGTAAGGCCAATGGCGATAATTCCAATAGGTTATCCAGCGGAACAGCCAGCGAGGAGAAGCAGATATCCGATCGAAGAAATAACTCACTACGAGCGCTGGTAAACTTCAAGTTTATCTATCTCATCGAAGACACCGATGATCTTGTAAAAGGTTGTGCATTCCTTCAAATCTCTTGAATCCTCCTCGCTGAGTGGTGCTTCGACCTCTACAAAGAATACATAGTCTCCCAGCCCTGTCTTTGCGGGTCTTGATTCGAGTTTTCTGAGATTGAATCCCTTTCTGTAAAAGACCTCAAGAACGTTCTTCAATGCACCCGGCTTATCTTCAACCGCAAAGAATAGAGATGTGATCCTGCCTTCTCCCTTCCCTGTTCTTTTCCTTATGAGATAAAACCTTGTCACGTTTCTCTCCCTTAGATCTTGAATTCCCTTTCGAAGA